>DATFRE010000252.1:0-7684 GCA_035263545.1 Dongiaceae bacterium | reverse complement strand
GACGATCGAGATGAGCGCCGACTGGCCGAGCCCGGGCTTCATCGGCAATTTCCTGCCGGTTGAGCGGCGCATCGACGCCAAAGGCTTCAGCGCGCGCTGGACCGTCTCCTCCCTCGCCCGCAACTACCCCCAGAGCTGGATTACCGACGAGCTCGATTTCAACACCGCGAGCGACGGGCGGCTGGGGACGGCGCTGGTGCTGCCGGGAGATGCCTATCAGCAGATCGACCGGATCGTGAAATACGGCGTTCTGGTGGTGGGGCTCACCTTCGCCACCATCTTCGTTGTCAGACTATTGAAGGCCACGCGCGCTCATATGGTGCAGTACCTGCTGGTGGGCTGCTCCATCTGCCTCTTCTATCTGCTGACGCTTTCGCTCGCCGAGCAAATCCGTTTCCTCTACGCCTACACCATCGCCAGCGTTGTCGATGTGGGCATGATCGCGCTTTATCTCGGCCGCACGGTCGCCCGCAGCGCCGGCTTCATCACCGGCGCCATGCTCGCGGCCGTCCACGCCTATATGTACCTGCTGTTGCAGATGGAGGATTACGTGCTGCTCGCCGGCACCATCGGCCTGCTGGTGGCGCTCGCGCTCGTCATGTATGTCACGCGCAACATCGACTGGTTCGCCATCGGCCTGCCGCCCGCACGGCCGGCAGCAAAATCGAGCTGATCGATAAGGTTGACCACGGAGGCACAAATTCCTTGGGGCCGCTTTCGCGGCCCCTTTCTTCTTTTTCTCCGATTCTGTCCTGACTTTCTTCGGAACCGAGGCCAGTTGATTCGTCAGGGCCTTTCTGCCGTAATTCCCGGCGAGAACGTCCCTTGAGAGGGCCCCGCCGCGCCATGTCCGACACCAGCATTTTCCCGATCCCCGAGTCTCTCGCCGATAACACCTGGATCGACGAGCCCGCCTATTTCAGGCTCTACGAGCAGTCCATGGCCGAGCCGGAGGCCTATTGGGGCGAGGTCGGCAAGCGGCTTCACTGGATCAAGCCCTATACCAAGGTCAAGGATGTCGATTTTCACAAGCCCGTGCGCATCCGCTGGTATTACGACGGCACGCTGAACGTCTCGGCCAATTGCCTCGACCGGCATCTCGCCACCCGCGCCAACCAGACCGCGATCATCTGGGAGGGCGACAGCCCGCATGAGCACAAGCATATCAGCTATGGCGAGGCCTATGGCGAGGTCAACCGCCTGGCCAATGCGCTGAAAGCCCGCGGCGTCAAGAAGGGCGACCGGGTCACGATCTACATGCCCATGATCCCCGAGGCCGCCTATGCCATGCTGGCCTGCGCGCGCATCGGCGCGATCCACAGCGTCGTCTTCGGCGGCTTCTCGCCTGAGAGCCTGGTGGGCCGCATCCAGGACTGCGATTCCAACTGCGTCATCACCGCCGATGAGGGCGTGCGCGGCGGACGCAGGATTCCGCTGAAGGCGAATACCGATGAGGCGCTCGCCCGCTGTCCCTCGGTCAAGACCTGCTTCGTGGTGCGGCGCACCGGTGGCCAGATCGGCTGGGTCGACGGCCGCGATGTCTGGTATCACGAGGCCGTCGCCAAGGCCTTGCCGGACTGCCCGCCGGAGGAGATGGAGGCGGAGGATCCCCTCTTCATCCTCTATACCTCCGGCTCGACGGGGAAGCCCAAGGGCGTGCTCCATACCAGCGCCGGCTATCTGGCCTTTGCCGCCTGGACCCATCAATACGTCTTCGACTACCACGACGGCGATATCTTCTGGTGCACCGCCGATGTCGGCTGGGTGACGGGCCACAGCTACATCGTCTACGGTCCGCTCGCCAACGGCGCCACCACGCTCATGTTCGAGGGCGTGCCGAACTATCCGGATTCCTCGCGCTTCTGGCAGGTCTGCGACAAGCACAAGGTCAACATCTTCTATACCGCGCCCACGGCGATCCGCGCCCTCATGCGCGAGGGCGAAGGACCGGTGAAGCGCACCCGGCGCCAGTCGTTGCGCCTGCTGGGCTCGGTGGGCGAGCCCATCAATCCCGAGGCCTGGCTCTGGTACCACCATGTCGTCGGCGAGGGGCGCTGCCCGATCGTCGACACTTGGTGGCAGACGGAGACCGGCGGGATCCTGATCTCGCCTTTGCCCGGCGCCACGCCGCTGAAGCCCGGCTCGGCGACGCGCCCCCTTCCCGGCATCCGGCCGGTCATCGTCGATGCCGACGGCCATCAGCTCGAGGGCGAAGCCTCGGGCAATCTCTGCATCGGCGATTCCTGGCCCGGGCAGATGCGCACCGTCTATGGCGACCACCAGCGCTTCTTCGAGACCTATTTCTCAGCATATCCCGGGCGCTACTTCACCGGCGATGGCTGCCGGCGCGACCAGGACGGCTATTACTGGATCACGGGCCGCGTCGACGACGTGATCAACGTCTCGGGTCATCGCATGGGCACGGCGGAGGTGGAGAGCGCGCTGGTCGCCCATAAGGAGGTCGCCGAGGCCGCAGTTGTCGGCTACCCCCACGACATCAAGGGCCAGGGCATCTATGCCTATGTCACCCTCAAGGCCGGGGTGGCGGCGAGCGAGACCTTACGCCGCGAGCTGAACCAGTGGGTGCGCAAGGAGATCGGCCCCGTCGCGGCACCGGACCTGATCCAATGGGCGCCGGGCCTGCCCAAGACCCGCTCGGGCAAGATCATGCGCCGCATCCTGCGCAAGATCGCCGAGAACGATTACGGCAATCTGGGCGACATCTCGACCCTGGCCGATCCCGCGGTGGTGCAGGAGCTGATCGACAACCGCATGAACCGGGGCTAGGAGCGCGCCCTTCGGCCTATTGACCGGGCCTTGCCCTCGGGTCCCCCTTCTCGTCGTGCTCGGGCTTGGCCCGAGCATCCACGTCTTGCGCCGTCCTCACCGGCAAAGATGGCGGCAAATCTCAGTCGAATGCGTCGCAGGCGGCAGGCAAACTCGTGGATGGTCGGCCTTCGCCGACCATGACGTGGAAGAGAAGGCTGCAACCGGACACCCATGGGGTTTTGCCCGGCAATGACGGCAGAGGGGACTTGTCCTCGCCGTCTCAGAAATCCGTGCAGCGGCCGTTATGCTCCCAGTCACCGTAGCGGGTCGGCTCGGGCCCCTTGGCGCCGCCGATCTCCTTTGGCCGCTCCGGTAGCTTTTTCGCCGGCTCGGGTGGCGTTGGTGGCGCGGGTTTCTTCTCCTCGGTCACGATAGTGATATGGCAGGCCGCAGGCCTTCGGGCAATACTTGACGCTTCCCGAGGGTTTATTACCTAGAGAGCGGGAGAGAAGCTATGCCTTATGTGCGCACCTTCCTGCTGCTGGCCCTGCTCACCGGCCTGTTCCTCGTCATCGGCGCTCTTATCGCCGGGCGCCAGGGTATGATCATCGCCTTCGTCATCGCGTTGGCGATGAACCTCTTCGCCTATTGGAACTCGGACCGCATGGTGCTGTCGATGTACGGCGCCCGCGAGGTCGACGAGGCGAGCGCGCCGCAGCTCTTCGCGCTCGTGCGCGACCTCGCCCGGCGCGCTGGCCTGCCCATGCCCAAGGTCCACATGATCGAGAACGACCAGCCCAACGCCTTCGCTACGGGCCGCAACCCCGAGCACGCGGCGGTCGCGGTGAATACGGGGCTGATGCGCCTGCTGACGCCGGAGGAGGTCGCGGGCGTGCTCGCCCATGAGCTCTCCCATGTGCGCCATCGCGACACGCTCACCATGACCATGACGGCGGTGATCGCAGGCGCCATCGGCATGCTGGCGAACTTCGCCTTCTTCTTCGGCGGCATGCGCGGCGACCGGCGCGAGGGCGGCGGGGTGGGCGCCATCGCCGGGCTCCTGATCATGCTTTTCGCCCCGCTGGCCGCGACCCTGGTCCAGCTCGCCATCAGTCGCACCCGCGAGTTCGAGGCCGATCGTTCCGGGGCCGAGATCTCGGGCAATCCCCTCTGGCTTGCCAGCGCGCTCGGCAAGCTCGAGCGCGGCGCCCAGGTCGTGGACAACCCCACCGCCGAGGGCAATCCGGCCACGGCCCATATGTTCATCGTCAACCCGCTGCACCGGCGTTCCATCGGCAGCCTCTTCGCCACCCACCCGCCCATCGAGGAGCGCATCCGCCGGCTCGAAGCCATGGCCGCGGCAAAGGGCCAAAGCGAGCCGGCCCGGCGCGGGCCCTGGGGCTGATCCGCCCTTTCCATTCGACGGGGGAGAGTCATGAGCGTCATGCGCTACATCGTGCCGGATGTGGATGCGGCAGTCGCGTTCTACACCCGCCATCTCGGCTTTGAGCTGAAGCAGCAATTCGGTCCCGCCATGGCGATCACGCAGCGTGACGGGCTGACGCTCTGGCTTGCCGGTCCTCCCGCCTCCGCCAGCCGCCCCATGCCGGACGGGCGCAAGCCCGAGCCCGGTGGGTGGAACCGCTTCGTCCTCGAGATCGAGGATCTCGAAGCGCTCGTGGCCCGGCTCCGTGCCGAGGGCGTTCCCTTCCGCAACGAGATCGTCACCGGGCCTGACGGCCGGCAGATACTCTGCGAGGATCCTTCGGGCAACGTGGTGGAGCTCTTCGAGCCGGCCGGCTGACGGGCGGTCGACAGTCGGAGGAGCGCCTGTTCTAATCGGGCATGCCCGCCCGAATTCCGCGCTTGCTTCCGTTATCTTCCGGCCAAGCGCGATATCCCCCTATGCGCTCACCATCCTCGCCATCGCGGCGGCAGGCTGGGCACTCTACGATCCGCGTCCCCATTGGCTGGTCGTGGCCTTGCTGGCGCTGCTGCCCTGGCTCGCGCTGGTCGCGACGGCGCGCCGACCAAAGCCCGATCTCTATGTCCCCCTGATGCTGCCGGGCTGCATCCTCGGTCTGCGTGCCGTCGTCGACGTCCAGCTCCTGGAGCGGTGGCAGCCCTTGTTGCCGGCGGCCGCGATCGCGATCGCAATGGCGGTCCTGATCCGTCTCACGCGCCAGGACCGGGAGTTCCCGCTCTGGCTCTATCTCCTGCTCTTCGTTCCTGTCATGGGCTTCTATGGCTATGACAGCGTCGTCCTCGCGAACAAGCTGCTCGATCGATCCTCCCCGAAGCTCTATCTGACCTTCGTCTACGATCGCTCGATGCACAAGGTGAGCCGGCAGATGGTCTGGAACCTCCGCCTCGGGCCCTGGGGCCCGCGGAAGGAGGCTCAGAACCTGTCGGTGCCGCGGGGACTCTACGACGCGACTGAGATCGACGATGGCATCTGCGTGCTGCTCCATCCCGGCGCCTTCGGCATGCGCTGGTTCGAGGTCGCGAAATGCGGCTGATCTCCGGCGATCCCGTGGACGCGTTCTAGCGATGGCGAAACCGACCGCACGGCCCACGGCGCGAAGCGTGGCGCTGGACCTGCTGCAAGCGGTGCTGCGGCAGAGGAGGCCGCTGGACGAGGCGCTGGCGGCCCATGAAGGGCTGGGGCAGCTCGATCCTCGCGATCGCGGCTTCGCGCGCATGCTGGCCGCCACCTGCCTGCGCCGGCTGGGCGAGATCGACCAGGCGATCGCACCGCTCCTGGCGACACCGCTCCCGGCCAAGGCGAGCGCCGTCGCCGATGCGCTGCGCCTGGGCGCCTGCCAGCTGCTCTTCCTGGGCACCCCGCCCCATGCCGCCGTCAGCGAGACAGTGGCGCTGGTGGCCGGGCTGGGCGCGCTCGGCGGTGGATATAAGGGCCTCGCCAATGCCCTGCTGCGCCGGCTCGACCGGGAGCGGCCGGCGACCGATCCGGCGCGGAATGTTCCCGCCTGGCTCGCCGAGAGCTGGACCGCCGCCTATGGCCCGGCGACCGCCGCGGCGATCGCCGCCGCCCATCTCCGGGAGGCGCCGCTCGACCTCTCGGTCAAGGCGGATGCGGGCGATTGGGCCGAGCGGCTGGGGGCAGAGATCCTGCCCACGGGCACGCTGCGCCTCGCCGATGCCTCTGGCGGGATCGAGGCCATGCCCGGCTTCGCCGAGGGGGCTTGGTGGGTGCAGGACGTCGCCGCGGCCTTGCCGGCGAAGCTCCTCGGGCGCCCAGCCCGGGCGATCGACCTCTGCGCCGCCCCCGGCGGCAAGACCGCCGAGCTCGCCGCCGCCGGCATCGCCGTCACCGCCATCGACCGTTCGCCCCAGCGCCTGCGCCGGCTTCGGGCGAATCTGGACCGCCTCGGGCTTTCGGCCGAGATCGTGGAGGCGGATGCAGCGAGCTGGCGGCCGGCAAGCCCGGCCGAGGCGGTGCTGCTGGACGCGCCCTGCTCCGCCACCGGCACCATCCGCCGCCGTCCCGACCTGCCCTGGCTGAAGCGGCCCGAGGACCTGCCCAAGCTGACGGCGCTCCAGGACCGGCTCCTGGACAATGCGGTTGCCATGACGGCGCCCAACGGCGTGATCGTCTATGCCACCTGCTCGCTCCAGCCCGAGGAGGGCCCGGCGCGCATCGCAGCGCTTTTCGCCCGGGGCGCGCCGGTGGCGCGATTTCCCATCGGGCGCGGGGAGGTCGGCGGCCTGGCCGAGCTCTTGACCACGGAGGGCGAGCTGCGGAGCCTGCCCAGCCATCTGGCCGCTTCCGGCGGGATGGACGGGTTCTACGCCTGCCGGCTCCGGCGACTCTAATCGCCCGGGTTTTTCCCGAGGCTTCTCCCCCGGGCTTCTCCCCCGGGCTTCTCCCCCGGGCTTCTCAAGGGCGAATCAAGCTGTTACCAAGGGCGCCATGGCTCGAGCACTGCGAATCGCGCCCTCGATTCTCTCGGCCGACTTCGCCCGGCTGGGCGAGGAGCTGCGCGCCGTCACCGCGGCCGGCGCCGATTACATCCATGTCGATGTGATGGACGGGCATTTCGTGCCCAACCTCACCATCGGCCCGGTGGTGGTGAAGGCGCTGCGCCCGCACAGCGCGCTGCCTTTCGACGTGCATCTGATGATCGCGCCGGTCGATCCCTACATCCCCGATTTCGCCAAGGCCGGCGCCGACATCATCACCGTCCATGCCGAGGCGGGCCCGCATCTCCACCGCTCGCTCCAGCTGGTCAAGCATCAGGGCAAGAAGGCCGGGGTGTCCCTGAATCCCGCGACGCCCATCTCGGCCATCGAGCATGTCTGGGACGATATCGACCTCGTGCTGGTGATGAGCGTCAATCCCGGCTTTGGCGGCCAGAGCTTCATTCCCGCCCAGCTCGAGAAGATCGCCGAGCTCCGCCGGCGCATCGACCGCACCGGCCGGCCGATCGAGCTCGAGGTCGATGGCGGCATCAATGCCGAGACGGCACCCCAGGTGGTGGCCGCGGGCGCCGATGTGCTGGTCGCCGGCACGGCGACCTTCACCGGCGGGCCGACGGCCTACGCCGAGAACATCCGGCGCCTGCGCCAGCCCGCCCCCCACCCCGCCTGAGATGCCGCGCGAGTTTGGTAGCCCGATGAAAGGCACCTGGCGGCGCCGCTATCGCCGCCTGCTCGATCTGCCCCCCGGCATGCTGCGCGGACGCATCCTCTACCGCGCGAAGCTGCCGATCTTCGCCGGGGGCCTCTACGACCGCCTGCTGCTCGGACGGCATGCGCCGAAGCTGGCGGCACTCCCCGCCGATCGCTGGCCGGCAGATCCCGCCCGCGGGCGCGAGATCGCCACCGGGCGCTTCCACCTCGGCCATCAGACGATCCGCGAGCCCGTGCCGCTCGGCCGGCCCATCGGCGCCGA
>DATFRE010000251.1:0-3712 GCA_035263545.1 Dongiaceae bacterium | reverse complement strand
CTCACCCTGGCCGATCTTCTGCCGCAGTTCGCGTGCATGGCGAACGGCCTTGAGGGCGGGCCAGTCATTGCATGATCCGATGGTGTAGCGGTACTCGCGGCCCTTGAGCCTGTAATTCAAGACGAAGGACCGGGCGCCCTTCGCCGTGACCCTGACACCAAAGCCGCGCGGCACAATGGTCCCATAAAACGGGGCGCCGGCGAAGTAGTGGACCTTGTTCCCGGCTTCCGGCACGGCCAGCGCCTTGACGATATCCTCGCTCAGTTTCGGCTTTGGCTTGTCGGCCATCTCGATCTCCTGGGGTTCGTGTCCGCACCAGTGTCCGCGCAGCGGGTGTGATATTCGTGTCCGCCAGTGTCCGCCAAGAGTAACGGGCCGTCAACAAAAATGTATATGGAAACAGACTACTCCTTGCGGACATTGATCAGAATTGAGGCGTATCAATGATTTGGCAAAGTAGCAGCCCCGTTACTGCATGTCACAGCCCCCCGCCATGTCTGTCCGGCAAGGCCAATGGGCTGGAAGCCGGTCGCGCGAGGCACTATGTTTGAGCGCAAGGGGCCCGGATCCTCGGCGAATCGCCCTCGCGGCGGACCCGGCACTGCGGCTGAATATGAGGCGCGCGATGAGTTCTGGCTGGGTCACGGGATTGGCCATCTGGGGAGCGGCACTGAGCACGGTGCTGGCCTGGAGCCGGTTCCTGCCGCGCCCGAAGATCATCCTGGCGCCCTGGCCGGCCGAGCGGCCCCAGCCCTCCCAGCTGGAGATGCGGGTCGTCAACAGCAGCTCCTGGCCGATCGAGATCTACCGGGTGAAGCGGGTTCGACTCTCGGGCAAGCCCATCGAATTCGTCGCCAATACCGATCCGGAGATGCCGCTGTCGAACTGGTTCGACTGGGACGAATCCGGCGATCTCTATCTCTATGTCCCGCCCCATGGCCGGGGCAGCATCTTCATGCGCGGGCTCGACAGCGACAGCCGCAGCCTGCTGATCTTCATGTGGCATTCCGGCCCCATCCTGCCGGTGCGCAATCCCCTCTGGGTCTATGTCTCGGGCCGCCATGCCGAACGGGTGAGCCGGCACGGCCAGCGCCAGCGGCGATTGGCGGTCAAAGGCTGAAGATCATGCGTGTGGGGGTCGTCAGTCGGGGCGACCAGTTGGAGCCCCTACGAAATTCCGCGGCTGGCAAAGGTGCCCGCGGCCGGCCCCTGCCGGCTTTTATTTTCATCGGCGCCCTCCTGCTTTGCGCCGCCTCGCCTGCCTTGGCGCAGCGAGATGGCGCAACCGGCTCGCCGCCGGCGGCAACAAGTCCCTCGGCAACGAGCCCGGCGGGCGTCGCGGCGCCGGCCGAACCCGCCAACCCGCCCGCCCAGCCTCAGACCGCGGTCGCCGCGAGCCTTGCCAGCCGCCTGGCGGGGGCGGGCGACAGCCTGCTCCTCGATGGGCAGAGCCTGCCGGGAGGCGTCCTGCGGGATTCCTATGCCACCATGGGCTATGGCCCGATCTGGACCAACGACCAGGGCCTGGGGCCGGCGGGCGCCCTGATGATCGATCAGCTGAATACCGCCCATTGGGCGGGCATGACCATGATCGATCCGCTGCTGGCGGCGATCGCGGCGCGCGCCGGTGCCAAGACTCCCGACGATCTCGCCAGTCTCGAGCTGTTGCTGAGCGGCGCCCTGCTGGCTGCCGAGGCTGATTCAGGCGATCTGGCGCCGCAGGCTCTTCTGGCCGCGGCGCGCCGGGGCGACCCGCGCGGTTTTCTCGCCGTCCATCTGCCTTCCACCTTCTTCTACTGGCGGCTGCGCCAGGCTCTGCCGCTCTACCGCCACTATGTCGCTGCCGGCGGCTGGCCGACGGTGCCGGGCGGCCCCAAGCTCGAGAAGGGGATGAGCGATCCGCGGGTGGCCGCTCTCGGCCAGCGGCTGCTGGTCACGGGAGAGCTGGCGGCGCTGGGCAGCAACCCCCAGCTTTTCGACGACAACCTGGCGGTGGCGCTGCGCAAGTTCCAGGCCAGCCACGGCCTCGACACCGATGGCAAGGTGGGGGCCCAGACATTGGCCCAGCTCAACGTCTCGGCCGATGACAGGCTGGGCTCGATCCTGCTCAACCTCGATCGCTTCCGCCAGCTCGCGCCGAGCATGGGGGCCCGTTACCTCTATGTGAACGTCGCCGGGATGGAGCTCTTCCTGGTGGAGCAGGGGCAGGTCACCTTCCACAACCGGGTCATCGTGGGCCGGGTGGATCGCAAGACGCCGCTCCTCCAGAGCGTTATCCACCGCATCGACTTCAACCCGACCTGGGTGGTGCCGCGCAAGATCGCGCGTATCGACATGCTGAACCATCTGCGTCAGGACCCGAACTATTTCCAGACCCACAATGTCCGGGTTTATGACGGCTGGTCGGCGGATGCCCATGAAATCGACGCCAGCAGCATCGAGTGGAGTCAGTACAGCGCCAACAACATGCCCTTCGTGCTGCGCCAGGATCCGGGGCCCGAGAACGCGCTGGGCCCGGTCAAGTTCGACTTCGCCAATGACTACGCGGTCTATATCCATGGCACCCCGATGAAATCGCTGTTCGCCCTCGGCTCGCGCGCCCTCAGCTCCGGCTGCGTGCGCATGGAGCAGCCGGTGGATATGGCAGCCTATCTCCTGCGCAACGACCCGAACTGGCCGCGCAGCCGGATCGACGATGTGGTGCGCAAGGCGACGACCATATCGGCGCCCGTCGCGGCCTTGCCGCTGATGCTCACCTACCAGACCGCCTGGGTGGATGCCGATGGCACGGTGCAGTTCCGGGCCGACATCTACAGGCTCGACAATATCGCGGTCTATGCGAGCGCGAGCGTGAGCCCCTCCGGCGCCGGCGCGGCAGGCGGTGTGCCCGCCGGCAACAATGGCGCAGGAATCGGCGGGAAGAGGGGCTGATCCGAGCTCGCGACTCTCGCGGCCTCGCCAATCCTCGGTTAAACTTGCGCAAGGAGACATACCTTGCGCGGACCAGTCCTCGTCGCGGCCTTGCTCTTGGCGGTCCCGCTCGGGGCCAGCGCCCAGACCGGAGGCTCGACGCCGTCGGGCGCCGAGCAGCCCTTCATGGCCGATGGCGAGGTGCTGCTGAAGAAGCTGACGGCGCGGCAATTCGATCACCGCCTCCCGGCCACCAACCTGAAGGACTGGCTGTCGAGCCTGCTCAGCAAGCGCGCCAAGATCGACTGGAGCACGACCGATTGCGGCGATGAAGGCGGCGGACCGGACTCCGGCACGGGCCAGGGCAATGCCGGCGCCAGCGATTCCGGCCAGAGCGACGAATCGACCGACAATTCGGGGAGCGGGCTCGACTCCCCGCTCTGCACCGAGGCCCAGGCCCTGTTCTACGGGCGCGACGGCAGGCCCTCGCTCGATCGCTATGTCGTGGTGCAGCTCCTGGTCGGGACCAGCCGCAACGGCGTCAATCCCGATGCGGCGAGCTACGGCCCGGATGCCGTCTCGGTCTTCGTCTTCGACGGCACGGCCATGCGCACCCTGAGCCGACTGGGTGACCTTCCTCCGATGCTGACGGCCATGAAGTGAGCGCGCCTGGAATCCAAAGGACCGGGTTTACGAATTCTTAGAGGAAGCGGGTCTGGCCGAAGCGCTTAGTGGCGCTCCGAACCCTGCCGCTTCTGGCCGGGGCTGGGTTCGACGCTGAGCAGTTTCCAGCTCCCATCCG
>DATFRE010000250.1:0-3643 GCA_035263545.1 Dongiaceae bacterium | reverse complement strand
CCAGCTCCCAGGCGTTGCGAGCGAGGAAGACGGGCGCCCCGTCGCGATCCTCCGCCAGCGCCCCGCGATTGCCTTCGATGAAGGCCTTGAGCTTGACGGGGTCGGCCGCTTGCACCCAGCGCGCCGTCTCATAGGGCGCGGCCTCGAAGCCGGCCTTGATCGAATACTCGACCTCCAGACGCGAGGTCAGCACCTCGAGCTGGAGCTCCCCCACCACGCCGACGATCCATTGGGCGCCGATCACGGGCTTGAAGAGCTGGGAGACGCCCTCCTCCGCCAGATCCTCAAGCGCCCGGCGCAGATGCTTGGCGCGCATCGGATCGTCGAGACGCACCCGGCGCAGGATCTCGGGCGCAAAGCTCGGAATACCGGTGACAGTCAGCGCTTCACCCTCGGTCAGGGCATCGCCGATCCGAAGCGTGCCGTGATTGGGGATCCCGATGATGTCGCCGGGAAAGGCCTCCTCCGCCAGCTCGCGCTCGCGGGCGACGAAGAACATCGGGTTGTTCACCGCGAGCTGCTTGCCGCTGCGCACCTGGGTCAGCTTCATGCCACGGCGGAAGCGGCCGGAGCAGAGGCGCAGGAACGCGACCCGGTCGCGGTGGTTCGGATCCATGTTCGCCTGTACCTTGAAGACGAAGCCGGTGACCTTGGGATCGGCGGGATCGATGGCATGGGGCCGTGCCGGCTGCGGCCGCGGCGAAGGCGCATAGCCCCCCAGCGCCGCCAGCAACGCGTCGATGCCGAAGGTGCGCAGCGCCGAACCGAAAAGGACCGGCGTCAGATGCCCTTCCCGATAGGATTTCGCATCGAAGGCGGGACAGCCGGCGCGGACCAGCGCCACCTCCTCCTCGAGACGAGCCCTCTCCTCCTCGCTTGCCGCGCCGCCCTCATAGATGTCGATACGGTCGGCCAGCAGATCGTAGCCGCCGCGGAAATCCGCCGCCGCGCCCAGGGGCCACAGTATGGGTGCGGCATCCAGCGCCAGCGTCTTCTCGATCTCCTCCATCAGCTCGAAGGGATGGCGGCCCTCGCGGTCGAACTTGTTGATGAAGGTGATGATGGGCACGTCGCGCAGCCGGCAGACCTCGAACAGCTTCAGGGTCTGGGATTCGATGCCTTTGGCCGCATCGAGCACCATGACCGCGGAATCGACCGCCGTCAGGGTGCGGTAGGTATCTTCGCTGAAGTCCTGGTGGCCCGGCGTGTCGAGCAGGTTGAAGACCAGCCCGTCATGCTCGAAGGTCATCACCGAGGCGGAGACCGAGATACCGCGCTGCTGTTCGATCTTCATCCAGTCCGAGCGGGTGCGCCGGCGCTCGCCTCGGGCGCGCACGGCACCGGCCTCCTGGATCGCGCCGCCCAGCAGCAGGAGCTTTTCCGTCAGCGTGGTTTTGCCGGCATCGGGATGGGCGATGATGGCAAAGGTCCGCCGGCGCTCGGCCGGGGTCAGGGTGCCGGGCTTAGCGGGACTCTGGGCGGGGGTCTCGGTGGCAAGGGGGAGACTCATGGCGCAGGGTGATTAAGGCTTGCGCGGCGGGAAATCAACTGGCGCGGGCCCCGACGCGGCAACGACGCAAATCTGTGCTAGGATATTGTTCCATCTATTCCATTCCGACAGTCTCTTTCAGACATTTCCTATCGGGAGCCTTCGATGACCAGTACGTCTTCCACGCATAGCCTCGGCTCCGCACTTTCCAATCTGAGCTCGAAATGGGGCTGGGCGGTCGCTCTCGGGATCGCCCTCATCCTCTGCGGCGTCGTCGCGCTGCTGAGCCTCGTCGTCGCCACGGCCGTGGCCGTGATCTGGATCGGCGTCATGATGATCACGGCGGGTGTGGTAGAGATCGCCCATGGCTATAAGATGAAGGGGTGGGGCCGCTCCATCCTCTGGATGATCACCGGCGCGCTCTACATCATCGGCGGCTTCGTCGCCGTGGTGGACCCGCTGCCGGCCTCGATCGTGCTGACGCTGATCCTCGCCATCGCCCTCATCATCATCGGCTGTGTTCGAACCTGGATGGGCTTCCAGCTCAAAGGCGAGGGCCATAAGGGCTGGGTCATCCTCTCGGGCGTGCTGACGCTGCTGTTCGGTGTGGTCATCCTGATCCACTGGCCCTACTCCGGCCTCTATGCGCTCGGCATCATCCTGGGCGTCGACCTGATCCAGACCGGCGCCGGCTGGCTGCATCTGGGCTTCTTCCTGAAAAAGCATCACGCCCACCGCCACGCCTGAGGGGCGACGGCTGGGTCAATTCAGCAGGAAGGCTCGATCAGAAAAGGGTGTCGAGCATGCCCGGCGTGCTGCGCTTGATCTCGGCGCCCGTGGCGGAAGCGGGCGTGTTGGGCCCGAAGATCAGGCTGTCGACGAAGGCCGGATTGACGGCCGCCCGGTTCGCCGCATCTATCTCGGCGCGGATATTCGGGTCCACATCGCTCGCCCCGGCCGCATCGAGAAAGGCCTGCTCGCCGGGAGTTGAACCGTTCGGCGCGGCCGAGGCCGCCGGCACTGTGGATACACCCAGATCCGCCGGCGCCGTGCCCGCCAGCCCCGTCGACTGGAGCGGGTCGCTGCCCATGGCGGGGGCGGCCCCCGCCACCCCTCCTGCGGGCGGCTGCAGCGGATCGGTGCCCGTCGCGGGAGCGGCATTCGCCGTACCTGGGGCCGGCGGCAGGAGCGGATCGGCGCCCGTCGTGGGAGCGGCGCTCGCCGTCCCTGTCGCGGATGGCTGAAGCGTATCGCTAGCCGGGGCGGGTGCGGCGCTCGCGGTTGCGGGCGGCTGGGAGGCATCGCCGCCGCCAGCCGGCGCCGCACTTGCCGTGCCGACTGCGGGCGGCTGGGAGGAGCCGCCGGCGGCGGGCGGCGTCACCGAGGCGGGAGTCTCCAGCGGCGGGGCATTGTAGCCCGGCGGCACGCTGAGGGGCGGGTCGAACATCGTCGTGCCGCTGGCGGCCTGGGTCGGCGCCGCGTCGGACTTGATCGGGGTCGAGGCGGCGCAACCGGCCAGGACGACGCCGAATCCGATGACGAGAAGCCAAGCGCAAAGCCGCATGAATACCCTCCAGGGCGAATTCCTAACCCTTCCGGGGCCGGCGGACAACCTTGCCGGTGGCAGGCGCGGGACAGCGGGTGGCCGCCACGGCCCGCTCGATCGCCTTGACCACCAGCACCTGGGCGTCGGCGGCGTCGAGCCAGCGCGCGACCGAGACCCATTTGCCCGGCTCCAGATCCTTGTAGTGCTGGAAAAAATGCGAGATCTGGTCGCAGACGATCCCCGGCAGTTCCTTGTAGGAGCGCAGGCTGCTGTACATCGGGTGCAGGGCATCGACCGGGACGGCGATGATCTTCTCATCGGCGCCCGCCTCGTCCTCCATCACCAGGGCGCCCAGGGGCCGGCAGCGGATGACGGCGCCGGAAACCACCGGCACCTGGCTGATCACCAGCGCATCGCAGGGATCGCCATCCTCGGAGAGCGTCTGCGGAATGAAGCCATAATTGCCCGGATAGTACATCGCGGTATGCAGGAACCGGTCGACGAAGAGGGCGCCCGATTTCTTGTCGAGCTCGTATTTCACCGGCACGCCGCCGAGGGGGATCTCGACGATGACGTTGAGATCGATGGGCGGATTGCGCCCCGCGGAA
>DATFRE010000249.1:0-13473 GCA_035263545.1 Dongiaceae bacterium | reverse complement strand
CCCTTGCTCGCTGTCATGCCCGCAAAAGCTGAACTCCCTCTCCCGCGCTTTGAAGCGGGAGAGGGTGGCCGCCGGAGCGCAGCGGAGGCGGCCGGGTGACGGTCGGCCAAATCCGGTACTCGAGTTACCCTTACCCCCATCGCTTCGCGATGGGTCCCCCTCTCCCGCTCCGAAGCGCGGGAGAGGGAAAAGAAACGGGATGACGAGGTGGCCGCCATCACAGCACCGAGGTCTCGATGATGTCGACGCCGCGCTGGCGGTCGATCAGGTAGCAGAGCCCGCGCTCGTCGATGGTGACGTCGTTGGAGGAGGAGAGCTGGAAGCCTTGCGGGGGATCCGGCTCGTAGAAGGCGATTTCGCGCGGCTGGAA
This sequence comes from Dongiaceae bacterium, assembly GCA_035263545.1. GTDB lineage: Bacteria > Pseudomonadota > Alphaproteobacteria > Dongiales > Dongiaceae > DASXQK01. Next base: position 13,103 of record DATFRE010000249.1, on the reverse strand, counting down.
GGGATCGGCGATGTCGAGGATGCGCAAGCCCTGCGCGAACCAGGCGAAGGGAATGACGGTGCCCTTGAAGCGCTCGGAGGGCTGGTGGCAGCCCATCATCGGCGGCTGCGGGGCGCCGTCCTTGTCCAGCCCTTCGACCTGGAAGGTCGATATCGGAATCGGGCAATGCTCCTCAGTGATGTCGTAGATCCAGGTGAATGCGGGAGCGGCGGGCCAGAGCTTGGCCACATCCTCGTCCGCCACCACCATGATCTCGCGGCCCTTCAGCGGCTTCGGCATCGGCAGGCAGGTATGGGTCGGATGGGGAAAGGCCGGCGAGGTATTGCCGCCCGCAATCAGCTTCGGCTTCGACATGTCCTCGATATCGAGAATGTAGAAGCCGTGATGCCAATAGCTGACATAGAGCCGGTCACCCATGCGCATGGGGTGATGGCAGCGCGGCGGGGTCCAGTTGTCCCAGGGATAGGGCTCACCCCCCGCCTTCCACTGCCCCGGAATCCACCAGCGCCCGACCTCCTCGGGCTTCGCCGGGTCCTTGAGATCCAGGATCATGGCGATATTGCCGATATAGCCCTCGACCGTCGGCGAGATATAGGCGTAGCGCCCGTCGAAATCGTAGCGGTGCACGCCCTTGCCATGGGTGCGCCACTTGCTGATGAGCTTCGGCTCGGCAGGCTTCGAGACGTCGTAGATGCCGAGCCCCCCGCCGAAGGCCTGGTCGCCGTCCTGCCCCTGGCGCTCATGGTTCACGACCATGATGTCGTTGGCAACCCGCACCTTGTGGGAGTGCCAGCCGGGCGGCATCTCGATCCGGGCGAGCGGCTTGGGATGGCGCGGATCGGCGACATCGACGATGGTCGTCCCCGTCGGCTGGCGCATATGCCCGATATAGAGGATCGTCCCCTCCACCCAGACCTGCCCGCCGCCGGGGCAATCGAAATTCGCCAGCAGCTTGGTGTTCTTCGAGCGAGCCATCGCGCCAGATCCGTCCGCCTCCTGCTTCCGGGAACGCCGGGCTCAGGAGAGCCGGACGGTCTCGCCGGTCTTGGTCTTGCCGTGCTTCTGATAGAGGGCGAGCGCCTTCAGGGTCGGCTCGTCGCTGGCAACGAACAGGATCGCCGGCTCCTTCTCCGACAGATTGACGTGATGGCACCAGCTGCCGCCAGGCACGACGAAGGTGTCGAAGGGCTCCCAGTCGATGCGCTTCTCGTCCACGATCGAATAGCCCCGGCCCTCGAAGGGCGAGACCGTCAGGCTGGCATTCTGCTTCAGCGGCAGCGTGCTTTCGCTCGCCCGCAGCATTTGCATGAAGAGGGTGATGGTCTTGTAGACCGCCTTGCCGGTGGTGGGATCGACATATTCGATCATCAGCGCTTCATGGGGGTCGCCCTCCCAGTCGCGGAATCTCTCCAGCGCCTCGCGGATCATATCGTATCGATAGACATACATGGGCGAGGCGGCGCCGGTACCGCGGTTGTGGGAGAGGAAGCGCGGCAACAGCCCGCCGCTGCCATAGGTCCGCTGGGAATAATCCGAAGGGAAGCGCTCGGACTGCATGATCCGGCGCACCTTCTTGCCTTCCTCCTCCTCGGTGTAGTCGTGCTCGAAATACATGGCGTTCAGATTCTCGACCAGCGGGAGATCGAGGACGCTGAGGTTGATCGCCTCCTCATCGCCATGGTTGCCGTGATTGTGCCAGGTGTCGTGGGGCGTCAGCACCATGTCGCCCGGGCCGAAGGTGATGTTCTCGCCCTCGACGCCGGTGAAGTTCATCTTTCCGGTGAGACCGAGGCGCACCGCATTGGGCGAATGGCGATGCGGCGGCATGATCTCCCGCGGATCGTTCAGGCGATAGGCGACATAGAGGGTGGACGCGGTCGCCCGCTGGGGAGCGAGACCGGGATTGACCAGGACCAGAGAGCGGCGCTCCGAGGTCTCGGTGGTGATGAGCTCCGCCGAGCGGTAGAGCAGCGGCTCGATCTGGGCCTTGTATTTCCAGATGAAGGGGACGGCCCGGCGGCCCTGCATCACCTGGCGGTCATGGTCATTGGCGACGCTGCGGTCGACGACCCAGTAGGGCGCCATGTTGTGGCGGTAGACATCGGCATGGAGCTCGTCCAGCGCGGCCTGGAGATTGTGGCCTTCCGCCTGCTTTCCGTCGACGCTCATGCCTCTCCCTCGACTGCCTGCCGGACGATGCGGGACCAATAGGACGATTGGTTCGGATTGTCGGTCTTGCCCTCACCCCGATCGTAACCATTTCCCTTCGGCAGCGTCAATCCATCCGGGGTCGACCGCTTCCCGGTCGCTCGGCGATTGGTGCGCCGATTGTTGGCCTCCCCCCTTCATGCTATTTCTTTGTCGCATATTGGTTGCGAGTCGGCGATTTGGCCCAACGCGCGATCTCCGCAGGCCCGGGACCATCGGGCCTCGCGCGGCAGAGCCCGGACCATAGAGCGCAGGTATCCTCGAGATGGAGCGAAGCGATCAAACCCTGAGCCGGCTGCGGCAACTCATCGAGAACCGCGACTATGACGAGGGCGCGCGCATGCCGCCGGAGCGCTCGCTCGCCAGCGAGCTCGGCGTCGGGCGCCGGTCGCTGCGCCGGGCTCTCGATGTGCTGGAGCAGGAGGGGCGCATCTCGCGCCATCAAGGCCGCGGCACTTTCGTGAATACGGGCGTGAATACGGGCGTGAATACCGACGGCAATCACGGCCTGGGGCAAGGCAGCGCGCCGCTGGGCGAGCGCGATGCGGGCCTCTCGGCCCTGTTGGCGCGGGCCGCAATTCCCGCAGCGGCGAACCCGGCCCTCGAATACATCCTCGATCACACCAACCCGCTCGAGGTGATCGAGGTGCGTCTCTCCATCGAGCCGGTGATGGCGCGGCTTGCGGCCTTCCGCGCTTCCCAGGCGGAGATCAAGCTGCTGCAGGCGCTTGCCGGCGAGACCCGCGCAGCCGGTGATCCCGTGAGCTACGAGAAAGCCGATGCCGGCTTCCACCGCGCCATCGCCGAGGCGGCGCGCAATGCCCTGTTTCTCGCGATCTTCGACACGCTCCATGCCAGCCAGCGCGACAGCGGCTGGCGCCGGCTGGGCGAGAACGCCCATTGCTACAAGCGCCAATCCGTCTATGCCGGCTTCCACGAGGAGATCTCCGCCGCGATCGCCGAACGCAAAGGCGACCGGGCGCAGGAGCTGATGCAGCAGCATCTTTGCGACGTCCAGCGCTACATCTACCAGCATGCCTTCCCGGGGGTCGGGACGGCGCAATAGGTAGCGGGCAAAGCGCCCCTCTCGCTTGCCCGCCTCGAACCTTCCATGTTAGGCATTGACCCGTCACGGAGCGGATTGGTTCATCTTCCGGCAGGATTGGGACCAATTAGGTTCCGCATCCGACGGGAAGGGCAGCCATGGCGGGCAGCGCAGCCTATGACTACATCATCGTCGGCGCGGGCTCGGCCGGATGCGTGCTCGCCAATCGCCTCTCGGCGGAGAAGGACGTTTCCGTCCTGATTCTCGAGGCGGGAGGCTGGGACCGCGATCCCTGGATCCATATCCCGCTCGGCTGGGGCAAGATCCTCCAGAAACGCCTGCATGACTGGGACTATTTCTGCGAGCCGGAGCCAAATGTCGACGGGCGGCGCGTGGAATGCGCCCGCGGCAAGGTGGTGGGCGGCTGCTCCTCGACCAATGCCATGGCCTATGTCCGGGGCAACAAGGGCGATTACGACAGGTGGGCCGCAAGTGGCCTTCCCGCCTGGTCCTTCGAGGCGGTGCTGCCCTATTTCAAGAAGCAGGAAAGCTGGGAGCGCGGCGCCGATTCCTATCGCGGCGGCGATGGACCCCTCACCACCCAGACCTGCCGCTACAAGGATCCGCTGCTCGACGCCTTTGCCGAGGCGGGCAAGAGCGCCGGCCATGGCTGGACCGAGGACTATAACGGGGCCCGGCAGGAGGGCTTCGGGCGCCTCCAGATGACGATCCGCCGCGGCCGGCGCTGCAGTGCCGCCACCGCCTATCTGCGCCCGGCGCTGAAGCGCCCCAATCTGAAGATCGAGGTCCAGGCGCTGGCCACCCGCCTCCTCATCGAGAACGGGCGCGCGGCGGGTATCGAATACCTCCGCGATGGCAGCCGGCAAATAGCGCGGGCGCGCCGCGAGGTGATCCTCTCCGGCGGCGTCATCAACACGCCCCAGATCCTCATGCTCTCGGGCATCGGCGATCCGGCGGAGCTGAAGCGCCTGGACATCCCGGTCAAGTTCCCGCTGCCCGGTATCGGGCAGAACTTGCAGGACCATGTCTCGGTCATCCTGATGTATCACCGCAAGGAGCCGGGGCCCTTCCTTCCGATGATGCGCTATGACCGCATCGCGCGAGAGCTTTGCAAGGCTCATTTGCTGGGCACGGGCTTTGCCGCGGATGTGCCGGGCGGCATCACCGCCTTCCTGAAGAGCCGCGCCGATCTCGCTTTGCCGGATATCCAGTTCCTGCTGACCGCCGCCCCGCTGGGCGCCTGGCCCTATTTCGAGCCCTTCAAGAAGCCCTTCAAGGACGGCTTCGCCTGCCGCATCGTGATGCTGCATCCCGAGAGCCGCGGACGGGTCACGCTCCAGACCCAGGACCCGATTGCCCATCCGCGCATCCTGCAGCGCTTCCTCGCGACCGACGCCGATTGGAAGGCGCTGCGGGCCGGCGTGCGCCTGGCGCGCGAGGTCGCAGCACAACCCACGATGCGGCCCTATATCGAGCGCGAGTTCCTGCCGGGGAGCGAGAAGACCGCCGACAGCGACATCGACGCCCATATCCGCAAGACCTCGATCACCGTCCACCATCCCCTCGGCACCTGCCGGATGGGGCCGGCGGCAGACGAGGCGGCGGTGGTCGATTCGGAGCTGCGGCTCAAGGGCCTCGCCGGCTGCCGCATCGTCGATGCCTCGGTCATGCCCGATATGGTGACGGGCAACATCAACGCTGCGGTGGTGATGATCGCCGAGCGGGCGGCGGAGCTGATCCGAGCCGCCTAATCCTCCGGCAGAGTGAACACGCCGCAGGGTGCCGCGATGCCGCGCAGCTCATGCTCGCCGAGCGCGACCAGTTGTGCATGGGTTTCCGCCGCAACGGCGCCGGAGATGAGTACGCTGCGGCCGAGCGGCCGGCAGAGTCCCTCCAGCCGGACGACAAGATTGACGGCGGGGCCGATGGCGGTGAAGTCGAGCCGGTCGGCGGTGCCGATATTGCCCCACAGCATCTCGCCCAAATGGAGCGCGAGGCCGAAGGGCAGTGGCGGCAGGTCCTGCTTGGCGCGGGCCTGATCGAGATGGGCCATGCCGGCCCGGGCCGCGCGGACGGCACTGAGGGCGGCGTCGCAGGCCGAGGAAGCGGGCCGCTCGCCGATGGGGAAGATCGCCAGCACGCCATCCCCGATGAACTTCAGCACCTCGCCACCGAAGGCATGGACGGCGCCGGCGATGCGGTCGAACCAGGCATCGAGGGCGGCGACCACGGCCTCCGGCGCCATCGCTTCGGAGAACTGGGTGAAGCCGCGCAGATCGCCATAGAGCAGGACCGCGCGGATGGTCTCGCCCGTCTCGCGCCGGAGATGCCCGGCCAGGACCTGGGCCGCGCTGCGCCGGCCGAGATAGGCCTCGAGCAGGGCGGCAAGAGTGGAGCGCATGGCAAGTGCTGCGAGCGGTGCCACGGCGAAGCGCGCGGCCTCATACAACAGCGTCGATTCGTCCTCGGTGAGCGCACGCAAGCCTGCCCAGCCCAGGACCGGACCTTCCGGGGAGGGGCCGGGCGCGATCTCATGCACCACGCCCGTGCCCAGCCCGGTCAGCCAGTCGCGGCCGGTATTGCTCTGCATCGGCCCGAGCGGGGCCAGAGCGCCGAAGCCGAGCGCCTCGATCACGGCCCCGGTCTCGGCCCGCCACAGCCAGGTCCGCCGCGCGATGATCGGATGGGGTGCGGCAAGCGTCAAAGCGCCGCCGGCCAGCGGCAGGCCGTCGGTGATCAGCCGACCGCCCAGCGCCGCCAGGAACTGGTCGGCGCCGGGCATTGTGCCGGCCGCGTCCACGAGCCAGGCGAGGGTCGAGGGCAGTTGCATGGCGGGATCATGCGGTGACGGCAGGCGGCTGTCACCGCCATAGGGTTGCGAATCCGGATTTATGCATCACATGTTTGCCTGAGTGATGAGTGCTGGGGGCGTGAGTGCCCTAGTAAGCCCAGCTGAACTTCCCGCTCGTGGTCAAGGAGGTTTCCGATGGATGAACCGCTCGTGGTCCGGCGCGAGGTCCAGGTCGCCGCACCGCCCGCGACCGTCTTCGCCTTCCTCATCGATCCGGAGAAGCTCCTGCGCTGGCTGGGCACCGACGCGAAGATGGAGCCGCAGCCCGGCGGGATTTATCTGGTCAATGTCGGCGGCAAGAACATTGCCCGGGGCAAGTTCACCGAAGTGATCCCGGTCCACCGCCTGGCCTACAGCTTCGGCTGGGAAGGCCGCGAGAGCATGCCGCCTGGCTCGGGGCTGATCGAGATCGATCTCGAGGACCAGGCGGGCGGGACGCTGCTGCGCATGACCCATAGCGGCCTGCCCAATGCCGAGGAGACCGCCAATCACGGCCGCGGCTGGACCCACTATCTGGAAAGGCTGGCGGTGGCGGCCGCCGGCGGCGACCCGGGCCCCGATACCCGAAAGCCGAAGTCCTAGATCCGGCCCTAGGCTTCCTTTGTCCGCCGGCGGTTCATGTCGATCCGCCGGCCGGCTTCCGGCGGCAGAGGAAGGGCGGCATGGGCCGCCAGCACGGCCCGGAAATTCGCCTCCAGCGCCGCGGGCATGCGGCCGACCCGGCGCTTGCCGATATCGACATAGAGGATCAGCCATTCGTTCGTCGCCGCGAGATAGCCTTTCTCGCGATGGTACATGCATTGGATCCAGTGCATGCGCTTGACGTCGTAGGCGATGAGCCGGGTGGTGATGCTGAGCGGATCCCCCAGCAGCAGCTCGCGCTGGTAGGTGATGTGCATCTCGGCGGCGAAGGTCGTGCCGCGTTCCTCCTCCATATGCTCCTTGGTCAGGCCGACCTGCTCATAGGCCTCGTCGAAGGCCTGGTCGAAGGCCTGCAAATAGCGGGCCACGTTCATATGCCCGTTGAGGTCGATCCACTCGGACAGGACGGAAAACCTGTCGCAGACAAAGGGCGCTGGGAAGGGGCTGTTCGGCATGTCGGGCAGGTGGTGCGGCGGTTCGGGCAAAGGTTCGCATGGTATCTCCCATGGCGAGCGCACCGCCGTCAATGTGCGGCATCAGGGGCGGTCGCCACCCTGCCCTTATGCCGACTCCCATTGACAGTAGAGGAAGCGCAGGCATACCGTCCGCCGCAATGGTGGTCCGCGAACCGCGAGGCGCGGGCCGACCGACCATGTCATTCGGGAGGTTTTCGATGAAACGTCAACTTCTGGGGGCCGTCGCGCTCACTGTCGCGATGGCCTTCGGCGCCGCTCTGCCGGCTAGCGCCAAGACCTTTATCTACTGCTCCGAGGGCAGCCCGGAGAACTTCAATCCCCAGATCAACACCACAGGTACCAGCTTCGACGCCGCCTATCCGGTCTTCAACCGGCTGGTCGAGTTCAAGCCCGGCACCACCACCGTGATCCCCGCGCTCGCCGAGAAGTGGAGCGTGTCGGATGACGGTCTCACCTATACCCTCCATCTGCGCAAGGGCGTCAAGTTCCACAGCAACAAGATGTTCAAGCCGACGCATGACTTCGACGCCGACGACGTGATCGCGACCTTCAACCGGATGTGGAAGCAGGACGATCCGTATTACAAGGTCTCCGGCGGCGCCTATGACTACTTCAACGACATGGGCATGCCCGACCTGCTGCAGTCGATCGACAAGGTCGACGACTACACGATCAAGATCACGCTGAAGAAGCCGAACGCGCCCTTCCTCGCCGATCTGGCCATGGACTTCGCCGCCATCCACTCCCACGAATACATGGATGCGATGCTGAAGGCCGGCACGCCCGAGATGGTCGATCAGAATCCGATCGGCACCGGGCCCTTCGAGTTCGTCAGCTACGAGAAGGACGCGGTCATCCGCTACAAGGCCTTCCCGTCCTATTTCCGCGGCAAGCAGAAGATCGACAACCTCGTCTTCGCCATCACGCCTGACGCGGCGGTGCGCATGGCCAAGCTCCAGGCGGGCGAGTGCGACCTCGCTCCCTATCCGAGCCCGGCCGACCTGCCGAAGCTGATGGCCGACAAGAAGCTCAAGGTCGAGAGTCAGGCGGGGCTCAATGTCGGCTATCTCGCCTTCAACACCGAGAAGCCGCCCTTCGACAAGAAGGAGGTCCGCGAGGCCCTGAACATGGCGATCGACAAAGCCGCCATCATCAAGGCCGTCTACCAGAGCGCGGGCCAGCCGGCGAAGAACCCGATCCCGCCGACCATCTGGTCCTACGACAAGAACATCACCGCCTGGCCCTATGACCCGGCCAAGGCGCAGGCCATGCTCAAGGCCGCGGGGGTGACCAATCTCCAGACCGACCTCTGGTACATGCCGGTGCAGCGTCCCTACAATCCGGACGCCAAGAAGATCGCCGAGATGATCCAGGCGGATCTGGCGAAGATCGGCATCACGGCGGAGCTCAAGACCTTCGAATGGGGCGAGTACCGCAAGCGCCTGCAGGCGGGCGAGGACCAGATGGGCCTCCTCGGCTGGACCGGCGACAACGGCGATCCGGACAACTTCATGGGCGTGCTGCTCTCCTGCGGCTCGGCCCGGCCCGGCGGACAGAACATCGCCAAGTGGTGCAACAAGGAGTTCTCGGACCTGATCGACCAGGCGGCGCAGACCAACGACGTCAAGAAGCGCACCGCCCTCTACGAGAAGGCCCAGGTGATCTTCCATGAGGAAGCCCCCTGGTTCCCGATCGCTCATTCGACGGTCTATGTGCCGATGAGCAACAAGGTGACCGGCTACAAGGTCCACCCCCTCGGAACCCATATTTTCGAGGGCGTCGACAAGGCCGGCTGAGATAGGCTGGTAGAAAGCGGGGGGCTTGCCCCCCGCTTTCGCTTTTGCATGGTAGTAGGTTTCTGAAGCGGCTGGATCGATGCTCCGATTCCTGTTCACCCGCCTCAGCCTGGTCATCCCCACCTTCCTTGGGATCGTCTTCCTCGCCTTCATCCTGATCCACCTCGTGCCGGGTGATCCGGTGGAGGTCCGGATGGGCGAGCGCGGAATCGCGCCCGCCCGCCATGCCGAGCTGCTGCACGAGATGGGCCTCGACCGCCCGCTCTATGTCCAGTTCGCCGACTATGTCGGCAAGGTTCTGCACGGCAATCTGGGCCTTTCGCTGATCACCCATCGCCCGGTGCTTTCGGAGTTCTTCGATCTGTTTCCCGCGACCCTCGAGCTCTCGATCTGCGCCGTGCTCTTCGCCATCATCTTTGGGCTGCCCGCGGGCATGCTGGCCGGGGTGAAGCGCAACTCGCCTTTCGACCATCTGGTCATGGGCGTCACCGTGGCGGGCTATTCGCTGCCGATCTTCGTCTGGGGGCTGGTGCTGATCCTCACCTTCTCGGTCGATCTCGGCTGGACACCGGTCTCAGGCCGCATCTCGCTCGACTACGATTTCGACCGCATCACCGGATTCATGACCATCGACGCCTTGCTTTCGGACCAGGAGGGCGCCTTCGAATCCGCCCTCAGCCATTTGATCCTGCCGACCATCGCGCTCGGCACGATTCCGCTGGCGGTGATCGCGCGCATGACCCGCTCCTCCATGCTGGAGGTGCTGGGCGAGGACTATATCCGCACCGCGCGCGCGAAAGGGCTCGGCACCTTCCGGGTCGTCGCCATCCATGCGCTGCGCAATGCCATGATCCCGGTCGTTACCGTGATCGGGCTGCAGGTCGGCACGCTGATGGGCGGCGCGATCCTGACGGAGACGATCTTCTCCTGGCCCGGCGTCGGCAAGTGGCTGGTCGAATCCATCAACCGGCGCGACTACCCGGCTCTCCAGGGCGGCGTGCTGCTCATCGCCTGCCTGGTGATGACCGTCAACCTCCTTGTCGATGTGCTCTACGGGATGTTGAATCCCCGCATCCGGCGGAGATAAACGATGGCTGAGCAGGCGCTGCCTCGTATCGAAGCCTCCCACGCCCAGCCGATCTCGCCGCTGCGTGAGGTCTGGTTCTCCATGCGCGCCAATCCCGGCGCGATGGTGGGGCTCGGAATCATCGTCTTCTTCGTCTTCTGCGCGGTCTTCGCCGATCTGATCGCGCCCCACAGCCCGATCGAGCAGTTCCGCGACAACCTCCTGCAGCCCCCCGCCTGGCAGGATGGCGGCAGCTGGCAGTTCGTCTTCGGCACCGATGATCTGGGCCGCGACATCCTCTCCCGGCTGATCTACGGAGCGCGGCTCTCCCTCATCATCGGCACCATCGTCGTCACCCTGTCGCTCGCGCTCGGCATCTTCTTCGGTCTGACGTCCGGCTTCTTCCGCGGAATCCCCGATATCGGGATCATGCGGTTCATGGATATCCTTCTCTCCATCCCGAGCCTGCTGCTCGCCATCGTTGTGGTCGCCATATTGGGGCCGGGCCTGCCCAATGCCATGATCGCGATCGCCATCACCTATGTACCGAACTACGCGCGCCTCACCCGCGCTTCGGTGCTGCAGGAGCTCTCCAAGGACTACGTCACCGCCTCGCGCGTGTCGGGCGCCGGCACGCTCAGGCTGATGCTGGCCACGGTGCTGCCGAATTGCGTCGGCCCGCTGGTGGTCCAGGCGACGCTCAGCTTCGGTTCGGCGATCATCGATGCCGCCGCGCTCGGCTTCCTCGGCCTCGGCGCCCGGGCACCCACGCCGGAATGGGGCACGATGCTGGCGGATGCGCTGAAGTTCCTGGAGGCCGCGCCCTGGGTCGTCGTCGTCCCCTGCTGCGGCATCTTCATTACCGTGCTGGCCTTCAACCTGATGGGCGACGGGCTGCGCGACGCGCTCGATCCGAAGCTGAAGCACTGATGCCTCTGGTCGAGATCCGCAATCTCAACGTCACCTTCAAGACCGCGCGCGGCGTGCTGCATGCGGTGGAGGGCATCGACCTCACCATGGAGGAAGGCGAGCTCCTGGGAATCGTCGGCGAATCGGGCTCGGGCAAGAGCGTCACCATGCTGGCGCTCATGGGCCTCATCGCCTGGCCCGGCAAGGTGACCGCCGACCGCCTCGCCTTCGCCGGCCAGAACATTCTGGCCCTCAGCGCGTCACAGCGCCGGCGGATCATCGGCAAGGATATCGCCATGATCTTCCAGGAGCCGATGACGAGCCTGAATCCCTGCTTCACCGTCGGCTTCCAGATTATGGAGACGCTGCGCGAGCATGAGGGCGGGACCCGCGCCGGGCGGCGCCGGCGCGCTATCGAACTGCTGGAACAGGTCGGCATCCCGGAGCCGGCGACCCGGCTCAACGCCTTTCCCCATCAGCTCTCCGGCGGCATGAGTCAGCGCGTGATGATCGCCATGGCGATCGCCTGCAACCCGCGGCTGCTGATCGCCGACGAGCCCACCACCGCCCTCGACGTCACCATCCAGGCCCAGATCCTCGACCTCCTGCTGCGTCTCCAGAAGGAGCGCCGCATGGCGCTCGCCCTGATCACCCACGACATGGGCGTCGTCGCCGAGACGGCCGAGCGCATCATGGTGATGTATGCCGGCCAGGCCATGGAGGTGCAGCCGGCCGCACGCCTGTTCGAGCGCCCGCATCATCCCTATACCGCTGCCTTGCTGGAAGCCCTGCCGGAGCGCAGCGCCGGGCGGCACCGGCTCAGCACCATTCCCGGCGTCGTCCCGGGTGTGGAGGACCGCCCGAGCGGCTGCCTCTTCAGCCCGCGGTGCGGCTATGCCGATGACGATTGCCGGCGCATCCGGCCGGACCTGACCCGGGAAGGCGCCGGGGAGCAGGTGCGCTGCCTGAAGCCCCTCCACCACGCCAAGGTTGAGGTGGCGCAATGAGCGAGAACCTTCTCGAGGTCAAGGACCTGAAGCGCCACTACCAGATCGGCGGCGGGCTCCTGCGCAAGGCGCGTACGCTGCGCGCGGTGGACGGCGTCAGCTTCTCCCTTGCCGCGGGCCGCACGTTGGCGGTGGTGGGGGAATCCGGCTGCGGGAAATCGACGCTCGCGCGCATGGTGACGATGATCGAGCCGCCGACCGAGGGGAGCCTCAGGATCGACGGAACGGAGGTGACGACGGCGGAGCCGGCGGCAATGCGGCGCCTGAGGCCCGTCGTCCAGATGGTCTTCCAGAACCCCTATGGCTCCCTCAATCCGCGCAAGAAGGTCGGCACGATCCTGGAAGAGCCGCTCACCATCAACACCGAGCTCGAGGCCGGGGCCCGCCAGGCCGCGGGACGCGCCATGATGGCGAAGGTCGGCCTGCGCCCCGAGCATTACGGCCGCTATCCGCATATGTTCTCCGGTGGCCAGCGTCAGCGCATCGCGATCGCCCGCGCCCTCATGCTGCATCCCCGGATCGTGGTCGCCGACGAGCCGGTCTCGGCCCTCGACGTCTCGATCCGCGCCCAGGTGTTGAACCTGCTGATGGATCTCCAGGAGGAGCTGAAGCTCGCCTATCTCTTCATCTCCCATGATCTCTCGGTGGTGCGCCACATTGCCGACGAGGTGATGGTCATGTATCTGGGGCGCCCGGTGGAGCAGGGCGACAAGGAAACTATCTTCGAGCGGCCGCGCCACCCCTATACCCGCGCGCTTCTGGCCAGCACGCCCTCCGTCGACCCCCAGGCCCGCTCGCAGCGGGCAACGGTGCGCGGCGAGCTGCCCTCCCCTATCAATCCACCGAGCGGCTGCGCCTTCCATCGCCGCTGTCCCTATGCGGCTGCCGATTGCGCCACCCGGCGACCGGAGTTGCGCCGGGTCGATGGACGGCTGGTCGCCTGCCACTATGCGGAATCGATCGGTTAGAGCGAGCGACTGAGACATTTCTGCAACAGGCGCGTTGCCCGCGCGCGCTAGTGGCCGGGGGGCGCTGGCAAATAGAGGGTCCCTATGCTACCTAAAACTCCGGGCGGCGCGCAT
>DATFRE010000248.1:0-12891 GCA_035263545.1 Dongiaceae bacterium | reverse complement strand
CTCGACAGGAAATAGAGCAGGAAACCGGACATGGCACCAGCCCCGATCGCGAGCGGAAGCCCGCCGAATCGCGGCAGACGCAGGCCGAAGGAGGTCGCCAGCAGGATGATGCCGACGAAGAGCAGCGGCATGGCCAGCAGGCGCTGGTATTTCAGCCGATGGGCGCGCGAGGGCAGGCCGGAGGCCTCGAGGATGTCGATGAAGCCTGGCAGTTCCCAGAAGGAGAGGGTGCTGGCGGCGGCGAAGCTCTCCATCAACTGGTCGTAGGTCAGCTTCGCCGGTACGGTCACCTTGGGCAGATGGCGCGGCGGCTTGTTCGGCTCGATGATCTGGACATCCTCGAGCAGCCATTCCTGGCCGTGCAGCGTCGCGTCGGCGGCGTCGATGCGCCTGAGGAAATGATCGCTGGAATCGAAGCTCAGCAGGACGATGTTGTCGAACCGGGTGTGGTTCTGGTCCATGCCGCGGGCGTTCAGGACATAGCTTTCCTTGTCCGTCGCCTGACGCAGCCATAGCCCCGAGGTGCTGGCGGTCACCAGCATGGGATCGAAGCTGTGCATGTAGCGTTTCTGCATGGCCTCGTAACGCTCCGTCGTCGCCGCCGCCAGAGGGTCGAAGGCGCTGACGCGCAGGATCCCCAGCACCAGGCCCAGGATCAGGGCCGGCAGCAGCACCTGCCAGATCGAGGCGCCGCTGGCGCGCACGATGATCAGCTCGCTGGTGCGCGACAGCTGGGTGAGACAGCCGAGGGTTGCGGCCAGAAGGCCGAAAGGCATGACCTCCTGCGCCGTTGCCGGCAATTTGAGGATCGCCATCAGCATCACGAGGCCGAAGGTCATATCCGGCTTGTCGGCGGAACGGCGCAGGAGCTCGATCGAATCGCCGAGCAGCGTGATGCAGCCGAGCAGGAGCGAGACTCCGAGCAGCCAGCCGAAGAACCGGCCGCCGATATAGAGCGTGAGGGTTGGCGACAGCGCTGTCTTCATGCTGCCATCCGCGGCCGCATGGACTTGCGCCGTGCGAGATACCAGACGCAGATCGCCGTCGCCGTGGTGGGCAGGAAATAGACGATCGGCGCGAGCCCGGGCAGGCGGCTCGTCGCACTTCTCAGCACGAAGGACAGGACCAGGAACAGGCCGGCGGCGGCGACCGCGACCACGATCTGCCTGTGCTGCCCCTGGCGCGGCAGGCCGCTGCTGATGAGGCAGACCGCGGCGATCATCGCCATGGCCATGGAATAGAGCGGCTCGGCGATCCGCCGATGCGCCTCGGCCATCAGGCGCGCGCGCGAGGGCTCATCGGTGGCGCCGGTTCCGGCGATCAGCTCGTCGAGATAGAGCTCCTCGATCTCGCGGGGGCGGGGGCCGGTGTTGTGGCCGAGAAGCCCGCCGAGGCCAACCTCCGTCTGGTCGAAATAGAGGACCGAGACTTTGCCCGTCTTGCGGTTCGTCTCCTGATAGGTTCCCTTCTGCAGGATCGCACGGGCCCCCGATTCACCGCCCATGATCGCCCCCCGCTCGGCCGTATAGATCAGACGCTTGTCGTGGTCGCGGGAATCATCGACGACGATTCCACTGAGCCCCCCGGTGCGGTCGCGATTATGGGCGAAAAGGGTGACGCCGGGCGTCACGTCGGTGAAGACCCCGGCCTCGATCAGCACGCTCGCGAGATTATTGGCGACCTCCTCCTGGATATCGTGATAATCGCGCATCGATCCCGGGATCGCATAGAGCGTCAGGCCGTAGCTGATGACCGACATCGCGATCCCGAACAGCATCGCCGGTTCCGCGAGCTTCAGATCGCTGATGCCCGAGCTGCGCATGATCACCATTTCGCTATCGGCGTTCAGCCGCTGGTAGACGAACAGCACGGCGATGAAGACGGCGACCGGCAGAAGCAGCGCGATCAGTCCCGGCAGAAGCAGCATCAGGAACTTCAGCGCCAGTCCGACCGAGAGCCCCCGGTTGACGATCACGTCGAGCAGGCGAAGCGATTGGCTGAGCCAGATGGCGAGCGTCAGCCCCGCTACGGTCATGCTTGCCGCTAGGGTCATCTGGCGCAGAACATAGAATCTCAAGCGTCGCATTGCGGGCGCATGATAGGCCGGACCTCGCGCCGCTTCATAGAGTTTCGATGCCTCACGCGAAGCGGCCCCGGGATTCCGACAATAAGGCAAGATTGAGGCGTTTTGGCCGCGGGCGGCACGCGCCGTGCGGGCCGGGCCGGGGACCTTGGCGGCTTGGCTCCCGGCCGATCGCTGTGCTAGAGGACACGGTCGCTTTGGAAGGCAGGAGAGGAGGATGAAGATTTCTTTCGTCAAGTCGGAGCTGCCAAGCGCCGGCACGATCGTGGTCGGCGTATTGGAGGAGCATCGGCTGACGCCGACGGCCCAGCAGGTCGACAAATTGACCAAGGGCGCCATCGGGCGGGCGCTGGGCGTTGGACGCTTCAAGGGGCGGCCCGACGAGCAGCTCGCCATCCTGGCACCTCCCGGTATCGATGCCTCGCGGATCCTGCTGACCGGCCTCGGAAAGGCCGATACCCTCGATGCCCTCACCCTGCAGGCCGTCGGCGGGCGGGTCGCCACCGCTCTCAACGCCGCCGGCGAGCAGACGGCGACCGTCGCGGTGGACGAGATCGCCGGCTCCCAGCTCGGCACCGGCGAGATGGCGGCCCATATGGCCTTGGGCGCGCGGCTGCGCAGCTATCGATTCGACAAGTACCGCACGCGCGAGAAGCCCGAGCAGAGGCCGACGCTGAAACGCCTCACCTTCGCGCTCGACGATCCCGCCTCGGCGAAGAAGGCCTCCGATCCCCTGGAGAGAATCGCCGAGGGCGTGGTGCTGACGCGCGATCTCGTCTCCGAACCCGCCAACATCATCTACCCGGAGAGCCTCGCCGAGCGCGCGAAGAAGCTCGCCGATCTCGGCGTCGAGGTCGAGGTGCTGGGCGAGAAGCAGATGAAGAAGCTCGGCATGGGGGCGCTCCTCGGGGTGGGGCAGGGCTCGGCGCACGAATCCCAGCTCGTGATCATGCAGTGGCGCGGCGCCTCCGACGCCAAGCAGCGGCCCATCGCCTTCGTCGGCAAGGGCGTCACCTTCGATACCGGCGGCATCTCCATCAAGCCGGCCCAGGGCATGGAGGACATGAAGTGGGACATGGCCGGCGCCGGTACGGTGATCGGCCTCATGCATGCCCTCGCCGCCCGCAAGGCCAAGGTCAATGCGCTCGGCATCGCGGGCCTGGTCGAGAACATGCCCTCGGGCACGGCGCAGCGCCCCGGCGACATCGTCACCTCCCTCTCCGGCCAGACCATCGAGGTCATCAACACCGATGCCGAGGGACGGCTGGTGCTCGCCGATGCGCTCTGGTACTGCCAGGAGCAGTTCAAGCCCCAGGCCATCGTCGATCTGGCCACGCTGACCGGTGCTGTGATCATCGCGCTCGGCCATGTCCATGGCGGCCTCTTTTCCAACAACGATACCCTGGCCGAGCGCCTGGCGGCCGCCGGCAAGGCCACGGGCGAGCCGCTCTGGCGCCTGCCGCTGGCCGAGGCCTATGACAAGCAGATCAACAGCGACGCTGCCGACATGAAGAATGTCGGTGGCCGCACGGCCGGCAGCATCACCGCGGCCCAGTTCCTCCAGCGCTTCGTCAAGGATACGCCCTGGGCCCATCTCGACATCGCCGGCATGGCCTGGTCGGACAAGGATGCGCCCACGGTGCCCAAGGGCGCCACGGCCTTCGGCGTGCGGCTGCTGGAACGCCTGGTCGCCGATCACTACGAGGAGCGGTGAGCGAGATCCGCTTCTATCACCTGCAGCGCACGCGGCTGGAGGCGGCGCTGCCGAAGATGCTCGAGCGCGTGCTCGAGCGCGGCGAGCGGGCGGTGGTCATGCTGGGTTCCGAGGAGCGCGTGGAGGCACTTGCCGCGCATCTCTGGACCTACAACGACCGCGGCTTCCTGCCGCATGGGACCGCAAAGGACGGCTTCGCCGCCGACCAGCCGGTCTGGCTCTCGGTCAAGGACGAGAATCCCAACGGGGCCCAGGTGCTGTTCCTGGCCGATGGCGCTGCGAGCGATCGGATCGCGGGCTATCGCCTCTGCGTCGAGCTCTTCGACGGGGGCGATGAGCAGGCGGTGGCGGCGGCCCGCCGGCGCTGGGCCGCCTATAAATCGGCCGGCCACGCCCTCAGCTACTATCAGCAGAACGATTCCGGCGCCTGGGAGCAGAAGGCGAGCGCTTAGATTTTTACTTTGCCCTCTCCCGCTTCAAAGCGCGGGAGAGGGAAAGTCAGGGCATGGCAGAGGCGGCTTACTCCGCCTCGGCCGCCTCGCGTGCGCCTTCGGCTTCGAGCCAGGCCTCCTCGGCGGCGGCGATCTGTTTCTTGATCTCGCCGAACTGGAGCTGCAGCTCCATCAGCGAGCGGGTCGGCCCGCCATAGACCTGCGGATCGGCGAGGCGCGTTTCGAGCGCCTTGCGTTTCTCTTCGAGCTTGCGCAGCCGCTGCTCGGCGGCGGCCGCGGCCTTACGCAGATGCGCGGTCTGAGCCCTGAGCTCGGCAGCCTGACGGCGCTTCTCCTTCTTGTTAGCCGTGCTTTCGGTGCGGTTCGTCGCCTCGGCCCGTTCCTCGCGGGCCCGCTCGCGCCGCTGCTCCAGGAGCAGGCGGCGGTAATCCTCCAGATCCCCCTCGAACGCCGTGCAGCGGCCCTCGGCGACGAGCCAGAGCCGGTCTGCCGAGAGCCCGATCAGATGCGGGTCATGGCTCACCAGCACCACGGCGCCCTCGTACTCGTTCAGCGCCTGGACCAGCGCCTCGCGCGCATCCACATCCAGATGGTTGGTGGGCTCGTCGAGGAGCAGGATGTGCGGGGCCTCGCGCGTCATGAGCGCGAAGAGCAGGCGCGCCTTCTCACCGCCCGAGAGCTGGCCTACCTCCGTATCGGCCTTGCCGACCCCGAGCCCGAAGCGGGCGAGATGGGCGCGGTGGCGCTCGACATGGCCGCGCGGATCGGCGCGTTCCATGTGCCGCAGCGGGGTCGCGGCGAGATCGAGCTCGTCCTGCTGATGCTGGGCGAAGTAGCCGATCTTGAGCTTGGGCGAGCGGCGGATCGCGCCGGCCATGGGCTGGAGGCGCCCGGCCAGGAGCTTGATCATCGTCGACTTGCCGTTGCCATTGGCGCCGAGCAGCGCGATCCGGTCGTCGATGTCGAGGCGCAGATCGAGCCGGCGCAGCACGGGCTTCTCCGCGACGTAGCCCACCTCGACCTCGTCCAGCACGATCAGGGGTGGGGGCAGCGGCTCGGGTGAGGGGAAGTCGAAGCTCTGGGTGGCCTGCTCGCTCACGGCCACGATCGGCTGCATGCGGGCCAGCGCCTTCAGCCGGCTCTGGGCCTGGCGCGCCTTGCTCGCCTTGTAGCGGAAGCGGTCGATGAAGGCCTGCATGTGGCGGCGCTGGGCGGCCTGCTTGTCCGCCGCCGCGGCGATCTGGGCGATCCGCTCGGCCCGGGTCTGCTCGAAGCGGTCATAGCCGCCGGTATAGAGGGTGAGCTTGCAAGCTTCGAGATGGGCGATCTTGTCGACGGTCTTGTTGAGCAGGTCGCGATCATGGGAGACGAGCAGGAAGGTGTGGGGATAGCTCTTGAGAAAGCTCTCCAGCCACAGCGTCGCCTCCAGATCGAGATGGTTGGTCGGCTCGTCGAGCAGCAGCAGGTCGGGCTCGGCGAAGAGGATGGCCGCCAGTGCCACGCGCATACGCCAGCCGCCGGAGAAGTCGCGGCAGGGCCGCGCTTGGGCCTCGGTATCAAAGCCGAGGCCGGCGAGGATTGCGGCCGCGCGCGCAGGCGCGCGATGGGCTTCGATATCGGCAAGGCGCGCATGGATCTCGCCGATCCGGTGAGGGTCGCTCGCCGCCTCGGCCTCTTGCAGCAGGCGCGCGCGCTCGACATCGGCGGCGAGCACGGTCTCGAGCAGACTCTCCGGGCCGTCGGGCGCCTCCTGGGCCAGCATGCCCAGGCGCTGGCCCGCGGGCAGCGAGATCTCGCCGCCATCGGCCTGGAGGTCGCCGGCGATGAGCTTCAGCAGGGTCGATTTCCCGGTGCCGTTGCGCCCGATCAGGCCAGCGTGATGGCCGTCCGGAAGCGAGAGGTTGACCCGCTCCAGCAGGGTGCGCCCGGCGATCCTATAAGTGAGATCGGTGATCTGAAGCATGGCGGCAGGCTCTTAGCATGGCCCGCGCGCGCCCGTCATCGGGCGAAGATGGGAAAGTGCGGGTACGGGAAGGCGGGGTTGCGGGAGACGCCGCCGGCGTATATGAAAGCCCGATTTTTCAGCGAGCAGGAGCTTGGCGACTTATGGCGACCGAACGGACCCTATCGATCATCAAGCCGGACGCGACCCGGCGCAACCTGACGGGTGAGGTCAATGCACGGCTGGAGAAGGCCGGCCTGCGCATCGTGGCGCAGAAGCGGCTCTGGCTGTCGCGCGGCCAGGCCGAGAAGTTCTACGAGGTCCACAAGGCGCGTCCCTTCTACAACGACCTCTGCACCTTCATGACCAGCGGCCCGGTCGTCGTCCAGGTCCTCGAGGGTGAGAATGCAGTAGCCAGGAACCGCGAAGTCATGGGCGCCACCGACCCGGCCAAGGCCGCGACCGGGACGATCCGGAAGGACTTCGCCGAATCCATCGAGGCCAATTCGGTGCACGGCTCCGATTCAGCGGAGAACGCGAAGGGCGAGATCGCCTTCTTCTTCGCGGCTATCGAGATCGTCGGCTGACGGGCGAAGGCCCGGCTCGCGGCAGCCGGGCCTTGCCTCGAGGCGGAAGCCCCGGGGTTAGCGGGCGTTCAGATAGAGGACGAACCCGACGACGATCACCACGCCGACCAGGGCATACTTCATAATGGTGCAGAAGTCGTGCCACATGCGCTGGTGGGCGGCGAGCATCTGCTGTTCGGCTTTGGTGTCCATCGGCGTCCCTTGAGATCTGGCGGCCGCCACGGGCGCGGCCCTCGGCCGAGGATTTAGCCCAGGGGTCGCGAGGGGTCAACCGCCCGGATTGATCAGCAAGGCCTCGCCGCCATCGGCCGAGAGACCCTCGATCACCGCCCGCTCCGCCTCAATGCGCACGCGTCCCTCGGCCACCAGGCTGAGCGCCTTGGGGTAGAGCCGGTGCTCGGCCGCGAGCACCCGGTCGGCCAGGCTCGTCTCGTCGTCGCCGGGCAGGACCGGCACTGCCGCCTGGGCGATGATCGGCCCCGTATCCGTCTCGAAGCGCACGAAATGCACGGTGCAGCCCGTGATTTTGGCCCCGGCCTCGAGCACGCGGCGATGCGTGTCAAGCCCGGGAAAGGCCGGCAGCAGCGAGGGATGGATGTTGATCATCCGATCCCGCCACTTGGCGATGAAGCCCGGCGTCAGCAGACGCATGAACCCCGCCATGCAGACGAAATCGGCTCCGGCCGTGGTAAGCGCCCGGTCGATGGCGCCGTCGAAGCTCACCCGGTCCGGGAAGTCGCCATGGGGAATGACCTTCGTGGCGATACCGGCACCGGCCGCATGGCCGAGGCCCGCCGCCTCGGCCTTGTTGGACAGCACCAGGGCCACCTCCGCATCGATGTGGCCCTCCCGGCAGCCGCCGATGAGCGCCCGCATATTGCTGCCGCGGCCGGAGATGAGGATCGCGAGCTTCAGCCGTGCCATGCCGCGGCCATGCCCGTCACCAGGGCGCCGGGCATATCCGCCCGCCGCGGCACGATCCGGCCGATGCGATGCACCGTCTCGCCGGCGGCCGCCAGCGCCGCCGCGACTGCATCGGCATCCTCCGGCGCTGCGACCGCCATCATGCCGATGCCGCAGTTGAAGGTTCGCGCCAGCTCGCCATCGGGGATGCCGCCTGCTTTCGCCAGCCAGCGGAAGACTGGCGGCAGCGGCCAGGCGGCCGCGTCGAGCTCGGCCGCGAGGCCCTCGGGCAGCACCCGCGGAATATTTTCATAGAGCCCGCCGCCGGTGATATGGGCCAGCGCCTTGACGCGGCCGGTCCCAGCGGCGGCGAGGCAGCTGCGGACATAGATGCGCGTCGGCGTCAGCAGCACACTGCCCAGGCTCTGGCGCGAATCGAAGGGGGCAGGGGCGGCATAGGTGAGCCCCTCCGCCTCGACGACACGCCGCACCAGGGAGAATCCGTTGGAGTGGAGCCCGGCCGAGGCGAGGCCGAGAATGACGTCGCCGGCGGCGACGCGCCTGCCGTCGATCACGGCCTCGCGCTCGACCGCGCCCACGGCAAAGCCCGCCAGGTCATACTCGCCGCCGGCATACATGCCCGGCATCTCGGCGGTTTCCCCGCCCACCAGCGCGCAGCCCGCCTGGCGGCAACCCTCCGCAATGCCGGCGACGATCGCCCGGCCCGCCTCGACCGAGAGGCGGCCGGTCGCGAAATAATCGAGGAAGAACAGGGGCTCGGCGCCCTGGACCACGAGGTCGTTGACACACATGGCGACGAGGTCGATGCCGACGGTGTCGTGGCGGTCGGTGGCGATGGCGACCTTCAGCTTGGTGCCGACCCCATCGGTGGTCGAGACCAGGATCGGGTCGCGATAGCCGGCGGCCTTGAGGTCGAAGAGGGCACCGAAACCGCCGAGGCCCGCCTGCGTTCCGCTCCGGGCCGTGCTGGCCGCCATGGGCTTGATCGCCTCGACCAGTGCCGCACCTGCATCGATGTCGACGCCGGCCTCGCGATAGCTGCGGGTGTTTATGGCGTCCTCCGTGGCGATAAGCTATAAATCGGCCGGTGCAAAATACTTGATCCGAGGCGCTTTGCAATGATCCCGCGCGTGGCGCTGGGCCTGCTGTTTTGCCTGTTCCTCATGCTTCCCTCCCGGGCGGACAGCCAGACGGCGGTGGCCGTCTACGGCGTCAATGTCGACGTCACCGCGAGCGATGCGGTCTCCGCCCGCGAGAAGGCGGTGCTGACGGGCCAGCGCCAGGCCCTCACCCAATTGGCCGGCTGGTTCGCCCCCGGCACGACCGCCAGCCTGCCGGGCGATGCCCAGATCACCGACATGGTGGCGGATTATCAGGTCGAATCGGAAAAGGTCTCGAGCGTGCGCTATATCGGCCAGATGACCTTCCGCTTCCGCGCCGATGCCGTCGCGAGCTGGCTGCAGCAGAGCGGCATCAATGCCGCGGTCGACTCCGGTCCGCCGGTCCTGCTGCTGCTGGTCCAGACGGGTGGCGGCAAGAACCTGCTCTTCGAGAATGGGAATGACTGGCTTGCCGCCTGGAACCAGCACCGCCCGGCGGACGGGCTGGTCCGCATGCTGCTTCCCAAGGGCGATGCCGCGGATGCCGCCGCCATCACCGCCGACGCCGCGCTCGCCGGGGACATTGCCAAGCTTCAGGCGCTGGCGACCCGCTACGGCGTGGGCGAGGTCGTCGTCGCCGCCGCTTCGGGAGATCAGGCGGGCCTCGCGCTCTCGGTGAAACGCTATACCGCCGCCGGGTCGATCGGCGGATTCGACGACAAGTTCTCGGGCGATCCCGATACCACCTATCTCGCCGCGATCGACCGGGTCGCGACCCAGCTGCAGCAGGACTGGATCGGCCAGGCCCATGCCGCCGCCGGCGCCGCGGGCTCTTCCAGCGTCGAGCAGCGCCTGACGGTCGAGGCGCCCGTCAGCTCGCTGGCGCAATGGAGCGAGCTCAACCGGCGTCTCGCCGCCGTCGGCACGGTGCGCCATGTCGATATCGTCTATCTGATGCGCGGCCGTGCCGAGCTCGACCTCTTCTTCACGGGCGATCGCAATCAGCTTGCGGGGGCGCTCGCCCAGCAGGCCCTGCTGCTCCAGGACACGCCGGACGGACGCAGCACGCTGACGCTTGGTGGCGGCGCGCAGCCTTGAGCCCTCGGCAACCGAGCCTGCTCCTCCAATCCCTGCCGAACCTCATCACCCTGGCGCGGCTTCTGGCCGTGCCCGTGGCCGTGTGGCTCATCGTCACCGATCACTTCGCGGTGGCCTTCTGGCTCTTCATCGCCGCGGGCATATCCGATGCGCTCGACGGATATCTCGCGCGGCTCCTGCGCAACCGCAGCCTCCTCGGCGCCTATCTCGATCCGCTTGCCGACAAGGCGCTGCTCACCAGCGTCTATGTCAGCCTGGGCTATGTCGAGGAGATGCCGAAATGGCTGGTGATCCTGGTGGTGTTCCGCGACGTGCTCATCATCGGCGGTGCGATCCTCTACCACACCCTGACCCAGCGCCTGAAGATGGAGCCGCTCTTCATCAGCAAGGTGAACACGGCCGCGCAGATCGCGCTCGCGGCCCTCATCCTCGCCCAGCGCGGCCTGGGATTCGATAGCCATGGAATCGATCTCGCCCTCACCTATGCCGTCGCCGCCACCACGCTGATATCGGGCGGCGCCTATGTCGTGCGGTGGGGCTGGCGGATCGCCCATATCGAGGCGCCATGATGGATCGCGCGCGGCAGATCCGCTTCTGGCTGCTGGCGCTGCTGGGCTTCCTGCTGGTCCTCTATCTGCTGCGCAGCATGCTGTTGCCCTTCGTCGCCGGCATGGCCGTGGCCTATTTCCTCGATCCCGTCTGCGACCGGCTGCAGCGGCTCGGCTGCTCGCGGGTCTGGGCGACGACCATCGTCAGCATCTGCTTCGTTCTCGTCCTCGCGCTGGCGATCCTGCTGATCCTGCCGACGCTGCAGAACCAGGTCCTGAGCTTCGTCCAGCGCGTGCCCGGCTATCTCGACCGGCTCGTCAACCGCGTCCTGCCAGAGCTCCAGCGTCTGGGCGCCCGCCTGGGCATCGCGAATCTCGCCGATCTCAGGAGCCAGGCGAGCGGCCAGATCGGCGCCATTGTCGGCTGGGTCGGAGGCGTGATCGCCGGGGTCGTGACCAGCAGCGTGGCGCTCGCCAACCTTCTCTCCCTGCTCTTCATCACGCCCGTCGTCGCCTTCTACCTGCTGCGCGACTGGGACCGCCTGAGGAACCAGACCAATTCCCTCCTTCCCCAACGCCATGCCGAGACGATTCGCCAGCAGCTCGCTTTGGTCGACCGCACGCTCGCCGGCTTCGTCCGCGGCCAGGCCACGGTCTGCCTCGTGCTTGCCGCCTACTATGGCATCGGCCTCACGGTGATCGGCGTCGATTTCGGCCTCGTCGTCGGCATCTGGATCGGCCTCATCTCCTTCATCCCCTATCTCGGCAGCATCACGGGCTTCGTCGTTTCGGTCGGAATCGCCCTAGCGCAGTTCGACAGCTGGCTGCCCGTCGGCCTCGTCGTCGGGCTTTTCGCCTTCGGCCAGTTCCTGGAAGGCTATGTCCTGACGCCCCGCCTGGTCGGCGACCGGGTCGGGCTGCATCCGGTCTGGGTGATATTCGCGCTGCTCGCCGGCGGCTCGCTGTTCGGCTTCGTCGGCCTGCTGCTCGCGGTGCCGGCGGCCGCCGTCATCGGCGTGCTCATCCGCTTCGCCGTGCTGCGCTATCGCGACAGCCGCTATTACCGGGGCGATCCCACATGGCCCAGCTCCCCCTCGAGCTAGGCCATCGCGCCTCCTATGGCGGCGAGGATTTCCTTGTCGCCCCCTGCAATCAGGCGGCAGTCGCCTGGCTCGACCGCTGGCCGGATTGGCCCGGGCCGGGGCTCGCGATCCATGGTCCGCCGGGCTGCGGCAAGACCCATATTGCCCATGTCTTCCAGGCGGGCGCGAAGGCGAGGCTGCTGGTGCCTCGGGACCTCGAGCGGGCCACCCCGCTGGCCCTGCTGGAGGGCTACCGCGCCTGTGTCCTGGACGAGGCGCCGCCGGTGCCTGAGCGCGCCCTGCTGCATCTCTACAACGCGCTCGCCGAGCGGGGTGGACATCTCCTGATCGTCTCGCGGTTACCGCCGGCGCGCTGGGGGGTGACACTGCCCGATCTCGCCTCGCGCCTGGCCGCCCTGCCGGCAGTTCGTATCGACCCGCCCGACGACAGCTTGGCCGAGGCTCTCCTGGTGAAGCTCTTCGCCGACCGCCAGCTCACCGTTGCACCCGGGGTCGTCGCCTATCTGACGGCCCGGCTCGAGCGCAGCTTCGAGGCGCTGCGTCGGGTCGTCGACCGCCTCGACCGCGAATCCCTGGCGCGGCATCGGGCGGTCGGCCTGGCGCTCGCGCGCGAGATCGTCGAAGGCGAGGCGGCCTCGGCTCAAAGGCCTCCGGACTAGCCGGATGGCCGGAACCGGGGACAGCCGGCTGGGGTTTGGAACGCGCTGATGGCACCGATCCTCGTCCTGCTGCGGCCGCACCAGTGGATCAAGAACCTCTTCGTCGCCGCACCCCTGTTCTTCACGCCGGCGGCGCTCTCGCCCGGCACGGCGGGTCGCGTCATTCTCGGCATCGCCTGTTTCTCGGCCCTGGCTTCGGCCATGTATGTGCTGAACGACTGGTGCGACCGGGAGGCCGACCGATGCCATCCCCGCAAGCGCCTGCGCCCGCTGGCGGCGGGCACCGTTTCTACCGGCAAGGCGCTTCTTCTCGCCCTTGGCCTCGCCGTTGCCGGCTTCGCGCTCGCCACCCTGCTGCTGCCGGCGGCCTTCGGCCAGGTTCTCGCCGGCTATGTCCTCCTCAATCTCGCCTATTCCTTCTGGCTGAAGCGAATCGCCATCCTCGACGTGTTGGTGATCGCCATCGGCTTCGTGCTCAGAATCTATGCCGGCGGTTTCCTCATCGGCGTCACGCCCACCGTCTGGATCGTCGCCTGCACGCTGCTCCTCGCCTTGTTCCTGGCGCTGGCCAAACGCCGCGACGACATCGTGCGCGGCCTCGAAAAGAACCATCGCCCGGCCCTTGCAGGCTATAACGCGGCCTTCCTCGACACCGCGATCGCCGTCGTGCTCGGATCCCTC
>DATFRE010000247.1:0-22947 GCA_035263545.1 Dongiaceae bacterium | reverse complement strand
GATTTCAGGCCCCTCCCCTGTCGTCCGCCCGCAGCCTAACATAAATCCTTCCAAGCTACCGCATAAGTTGCGTAATAATATTACCTGCTGAACCGCGGCGGCCAGCTGCTTCGCAGGAACGAGCATCCCGCGAAGCAGCGCGGCGATACCGCTCTCAGCGCGGCCGGATTGGCACCATCGAGCCGTCGGTGGTGTTGCCGTTGAGCTGGTTGGTGTCATAGGTCTCCAGCTTGCCGCCATTGGCGCTCTCCACGCCCGTGACATTGCCGAAGATCACCGAGTTGCCGATGCGCACCGTCGTCGCCGGGCCGTCCGAGCGCAGCCCGACATTGCTCCCCGTCAGGCTCGTCCGGTCGATCATCACGTTGGATGTCCCCCTCCCATTGGCGGTGAAGATGCTGACGTCGTAGCTGGTGTTGCCGGCCGCGATGCTGTCGATGACCGTGAGGTTCACCGTGGAGGTGCCGAAGGAGTGGGTGACCTTGATGACCAGGGAATTGTTCTCGACATGCACCCGGCTCAGCGTGGCGTCCACCCTGGCGGTTTTCGACGCGTTGATGACGATGCCGCCGCCCTGGGTGTCGCTGCCGTTGTCGGCGATGGTGCTGTCCGACACAAAGAGCTTGCTGGTGCCTTCCGTCACGAAGTAGATGCCGGCCGCGGTGCCGGAGTTGAAGCGGTGGATCAGACAGTGCTCGACATGCAGCGCCCCGACGGCGCTGACTTGAATCCCCGCCACGCCCGAGCCGGTCCCGGATATGTCGAGGCCGCGCAGATAGACGACATCCGTTGCCAGGGTCTCGACGGAGATCCCGGAGAAGCTGCCCCCAAGCGCACCGGCCGTGCCGGCCTCGCAGGAGATGGTGATGGACTTGTTGATGTTTACCCGGCCGAACTCGCCCGCATCGAGGCAGTTGATCTCGTCGCCCGCGGCGGTCTTCGTGATCGCCCCGGCGAAGGTCTTGCAGGGCGAGGTGCGGCTGCAGGAATTCCCGTCAGAGCCGGCGCTGGAGACCCAAGTCCGGGTCTGCGCCTGGGCCGGCAGCGCGAGGAGGCAGAAGGCGAACATCACGCCAAGCAAAGGCAATAGGCGATTCGAGGTGATCATCTGGTTGTCCCCCTTGTCCCAGGATTGAAGAACGCCGCGGATATTCCGGTCGATCACGAGTTCGGGAATATCAACTACTGATCGTACTCCACCCGTATTACGGTGACAGTGCACCAACTGTAGAGGCCGGTGGGGCAAGACCGCCCGCCGATCCGTCCATCAAGGAACTGACGGATCAGATCTGGCGTTCCGGCGCAAAATGCTCCGATGCATAATGCATATGGCATTGCGTAACGTCTCAACAACATATTCCATGCATGCGCATGATGTCCGGCGTTCTTTGTTTTTGACACATACGCTCATTACGTATACACTAACGCTTCGGGCTGGGTCGAGAAACTCCGTGCTGGCGCGCGCAACGGCGATTCCGGCGACTCATCGACTTGGCCTGATTTCATCAGAATGGGAGACGAAAATGACCTGTAAATCTCCTGTAAAAACAGGACAAGGGCCGGGTCGACAGCTCTTCGAGAAAGGCCGTTCGGGGAATCCGGCCGGGCGTCCGCCGGGGGCGCGTGGCCGGGCAACCTTGGCCGCCGAGGTCCTGCTGGAGGGGGAAGCTAAGGCGCTCACCCGTCGCGCGGTCGATCTCGCGCTGGAGGGCGACATCATGGCCCTCAAGCTCTGTCTCGAGCGCATCGTTCCGCGGCGCAAGTCACGCGCCATTGTCATCGATCTGCCGCGCATCGATCGGGCCGAGGATCTGGGGAACGCGATCGGAACGGTCCTCGAGGAAGCCGCGAGCGGGCGCCTCTTCCTCGATGAGGCGGCGGCACTCATCGGCATGATGGAGGCCCGGTGCAAGGTCATGGAGACGGTCGATCTGGAGAAGCGCCTGCAGGCGCTCGAGGCCGAAGCGGCGGCCGACGATGCGGCGCCATGAACCGGAGCCAGGGCGGGCGTCTCACCAAGTTGGAGCGGCGTCGACCACCTGCGGCCGGCACCGTTTTCGTCTGGTGCGGCGAGAACGAGACCGAGGCGCAGGCCATCGCGCGGGACTTTCCGAAAGGCGTGCCGCCGGGGGTGCAGCCCAGGATCATCCGCTGGCTCCGCCCCGGCGAATCCGAGCTCGGCTAGCCCGCCGGCTCCGGCCAGGGATGCTGCTTCGCCCGAAGCTCCTCGAACCGCCGCGCCAGGCGCAGCACGCCCAGATCATCGAAGCGCTTGCCGATGATCTGGAGGCCAATGGGAAGCCCGCTCTTCGTGTAGCCGGCATTGATCGAGGCGGCGGGCTGCTCCGACATGTTGAAGGCGACGGTGAAGACGATGTGCTCGAAGGGCTTCGCCGGATCGTTGGTCGGGCAGGGCAGCTCGGCGGCGAAGGCGGGGAGCGGCGCCGTCGGCGCCAGCACATAGTCATAGGGCCGGCAGGCGGCGTTGGTCGCCGCGCGCATCACCATGACCTGGCTGAAGCCCTGGAAGATAGCCATGCCCGAGGCGCCTTCCGCGCCTTCGGCCCAGGCGCGGATGAAGGGCAGCAGCTTCGCCCGCCGCGCTTCCGGCATCCCCGCGATATCCGCGAGCGCGCGGGTGCGCCAGAAGCGGTCGAGCCCCTCCAGCATGTCGCGCGTCAGGAAGGGCTTCATGGGCTCGACCCGCGCGCCCGCGCTCTCCAAGCGCCTTGCGGCCTCAGTCACCGCATCGCGCACCTCCGGTTCGACCGGCAGGCCCAGGCCCGCATCCAGCAGGAGCCCCAGCCTCAGCCCCTTCACATCGCGGTCGAGATCCTGCCAGTCGATCGCCTGATAGGGCAGGCTCATATGGTCGCGCTCGTCGGGCTGGGAGAGGATGCCCATCATCAGCGCCGCATCGGCCACGGTGCGCGTCATCGGCCCCGCCACCCGGCCGATATAGGGCGGGTCGATGGGAACACGGCCCAAGCTGGGCTTGAGGGCGAAGATCCCGCACCAGCCCGCGGGCAGCCGCACCGAGCCGCCGATATCGGTACCGAGATGAAGCGGGCCATAGCCCGCCGCGGCCCCCGCCCCCGCCCCGGCGCTGGAGCCGCCGGGATTCTTGCCGAGATCCCAGGGATTGCGGGTCAGGGGATGAAAGCTCGAGAGCCCCGAGGAGAGCATGCCGAGATCGGGCATGGTGGTCTTGCCCAGGAGGATGGCGCCGGCCTCATGCAGGCGCGCGGCCGGCGGCGCATCGGCGGCCGCGGGCTTCAGCTCCGTCGCCGCGCTGCCCAGCGGCACGGCCACGCCCTTGGTTGCGATGTTCTCCTTGATCATCACCGGCACGCCGTCGAGGACGCCGGCCGGCTCGCCGCGGCGCCAGCGGGTCTCCGCCTTCCCGGCCTCGGCCAGCGCCGCCTCGGGAGCGAGCGCGTATGTGGCCTTCAGCGACGGCTCCCAATGGGCGATGCGCGCCAGGATCGCCTTCGTCACCTCGACGGGAGAGAGCGTCTTGCGGCGGTAGAGATCGCGAAGCTCGGTGGCGCTCAAATGATGGACGGCGGTCTCGGTGATCATGAAGGCAATCCTCTGGGTCTCTTGTGGGGCTTTGCCGGAAATGAGGGGCGATGATAGCGTGAGGGCCCATTTCGGACCGTCTTCCGAGAGAACTCAATCGGAGAATATGGCAGCCATGTCCTTGCGCTCTCTGATGCGGTCCCTGATGCGCCACCCCCTCATCTGCTCCCTGGCGCTCGCCGCCGCTGGCCTCTTCCTGTTCCAGGCGGGGCCCGCCACCGCGGCCAAGAACACGCTCACCGTCGGCCTCGTGGTCGAGCCCGAGGGCCTCGATCCCACCATCGCCGCCCCGACGGTGATCCGCGAGGTCACCTGGCTCAACATCTATGAGGGGCTGGTCCGGCTCGATGAGAACGGCCATGTGCTGCCGCTTCTCGCCCAGAGCTGGACTGTCTCCGATGATGGCTTGACCTATACCTTCAAGCTGCAGCCCGGCGTCAAGTTCCACGACGGCACGCCCTTCGATTCGAGCATCGTCAAGTTCTCCCTCGACCGCGCCCGCGCGCCGGATTCGACCAACGCCCAGAAGCATTTCTTCGAGCCCATCGACAGCATCGAGACGCCCGATCCACTCACCGTCGTCATCAGGCTGAAGCATCCCACGGGCCTGTTCCTCTACTGGCTCGCCTGGGGCGATTCCGTGATGGTGGCGCCGAAATCCGCGCCCACCAACAAGACCCATCCCATCGGCACCGGCCCCTTCAGATTCAAGCAATGGGTCCAGGGCGATCACATCGTGCTCGAGCGCAATCCCGATTACTGGCAGCAGGGCAAGCCCAAGCTCGACAGCGTCACCTTCCGCTTCATCAGCGATGCCCAGGCCCAGGCCGCGGCATTGCGCGCCGGCGATGTCGACGCCTTCCCGGAGTTCAGCGCCGCCGAGCTCTTCGCCGGCTTCCAGAAGGATAGCCGCTTCGCCACCCTCATCGGCGCCACGCCCAACAAGCTGATCGCCGGCATGAACAACGCCCGCAAGCCTTTCACCGATCAGCGCGTGCGCCAGGCCCTTATGCTCGCCATCGACCGCAAGGCGGTGATGGAGGGCGCCTATTCCGGCCTCGGCACGCCGATCGGCAGCCACTACGCGCCCGCCGATGAGGGCTATATCGATCTCACCGGCGTGCTGCCCTATGACCCGGAGAAGGCGAAGAAGTTGCTGGCCGAGGCCGGCTATCCCAACGGCTTCACCTTCACCATCAAGGTGCCGCAGATGTCCTACACGACGCGCGCGGCCCAAATCATGCAGGGCATGTTCGCCGAGATCGGTGTCACGATGAACATCGTGCCCAGCGAGTTCCCGGCCAAATGGATCGAGGAGGTCTTCACCAACAAGGACTACGACATGACCATCATCGATCATGCGGAGCCCATGGACATCGATATCTATTCCCGGCCCGGCTACTACTTCAATTACCACAACGAGAAGTTCAACCAGATCGTGGCCCAGGCGCTCGCCACCTCCGACGAGGCCAAGCGCGACGAACTTCTCGGCCAGGCCCAGCGTATCCTCGCCGACGAGGTGCCGGCGCTCTATCTCTTCGACCTTCCCTTCCTCAACATCCAGTCGGCCAAGCTCCGGGGCATGTGGAAGAACCAGCCCATCCCCGAATGCGACGTGACCGAGGCCTATTGGGCGGAGTGATCGGCGCCCCCGTTAGCAAGGCCCCTCTCCCGCGCTTTGAAGCGGGAGAGGGAGGGGACCCATCGCGCGGCGACGGGGAGGGTGAGGGTCAGCCGAGCGATCACCGTGCCACGGGTGGCACCCCCTCACCCCAGCCCTCTCCCCCCTTCGGGGGGCGAGGGGGAAGATAGCCTGACCCGCCCATGCTGCGCCTTCTCCTCGGCCGGCTCGGCTCCTTCATTGTCACGCTGCTCGCCGCCTCGGTGGTGATCTTCATCCTGCTCGACATCCTGCCGGGCGATCCGGCGGCGATCCTGCTCGGCACCAGCGCGCGGCCCGACACGCTGGCCGCCCTCCATCACCAGCTCGGCCTCGACCGGCCGCTGATCCTCCAATATCTCGCCTGGATCGGCGGCGCGCTCACCGGCGATCTCGGCACCTCCATCACCTATGGCGTGCCGGTCAGCGGCCTGATCGCCGATCGCCTCGCGCTTACTCTGCCGCTGGCGCTGCTCGCGATCCTGATCTCCACATCCCTTGCCCTTCTCCTCGGCGTCACCGCCGCGGCCCATCGCGACCGTGCCATCGACCGCGCCGTGCAGGGCTTCGCCCAGCTCGGCATCGCCGTGCCGGATTTCTGGATCGGTCTGCTGCTGATCCTCCTCTTCTCCACCGGCCTCAACTGGTTCTCCGCCGGCGGCTGGTCGGGTTGGAGCGCTGGCGCGGGTAAGGCGCTCGCCGGGCTGATCCTGCCGGCGATCGCGCTGGCGCTGCCCCAGGCCGGGGTCCTCACCCGCGTCACCCGCGCCGCCGTGCTCGATGTGCTGGCGGAGGATTTCA
This sequence comes from Dongiaceae bacterium, assembly GCA_035263545.1. Lineage (GTDB taxonomy): Bacteria > Pseudomonadota > Alphaproteobacteria > Dongiales > Dongiaceae > DASXQK01. Next base: position 16,904 of record DATFRE010000247.1, on the reverse strand, counting down.
TCCGCACCGCCCGCGCCAAGGGCCTCGACCGCCACACCGCCCTCTGGCGTCATGCGCTACCCAATGCGCTGCTGCCCGTCGTCACCATCCTCGGCCTGCAGGTCTCCTTCCTCGTCGCCGGCGCCGTGCTGGTGGAGAACGTCTTCAGCCTGCCGGGCCTCGGCCGTCTCGCCTATCTCGCCCTCTCCCAGCGCGATCTCATCGTGCTGCGCAATGTCGTCATGCTGCTGGCGGCGATGGTGATCCTGGCGAACTTCATCGTCGATCTCGTCTATCTGATTCTGGACCCGCGGCTGAGGGCGCGGTCATGAGTGCCGCGGCCCTGGAGAGCCCGCGCCGCCGCCCGCCCGCGCTCATCGCCGGCGGGGCGATCACCGCGGCCTTCATCCTGCTGGCGCTCCTCTCAAGAATCTGGACGCCGGAAAGCCCGATCCGCATCCACATAGCGCTGCGCCTGAAGCCGCCGCTGGCGGCAGGGCTCCTCGGCACCGATCCCTTCGGCCGCGATGTCCTCTCCATGCTCATGGCCGGAACCTGGACCTCGCTCAGCACCGCCTTCCTCGCCGTGGCGCTCGGCCTCCTGCTCGGCGTCGCCCTGGGTACCGCGGCGGCCGCCCTGCGCGGGCGCTTCGAGGAAGCCGCCATGCGCAGCGCCGACGTTATCTTCGCCTTCCCCGCCCTCATCACCGCCATCATGGTGACCAACATCTTCGGCCCCGGCCAGGCGACCGCGGTCACCGCCATCGGCGTCTTCATCATTCCGGTCTTCGCCCGGGTCGCCCGCGCCTCGGCGCTCCAGGTCTGGGCCCGCGACTATTGCCTCGCCGCGCGCGCCGCCGGCAAGGGCCGGCTCGCGATTTCGCTGGAGCATGTCATCCCCAACATCGCCGGCACGCTGCTGGTCCAGGCGACGATCCAGCTGGCGCTCGCCATCCTCATCGAGGCGGGGCTCAGCTTCCTCGGCCTCGGCCTGCCGCCGCCGACGCCGAGCTGGGGCCGCATGCTGAACGACGCCCAGACCTTTCTCGATAGCGCCCCCTGGCTCGCGGTGGCGCCGGGGATCGCGATCGCGCTTGCGGTGCTGGGATTCAATCTCCTCGGCGATGGGCTGCGCGATCTCTTCGATCCGCGCCGGGACCGGGCCACATGAGCCTCGCCCTCGAGAACCTGGCGGTGCATCTCGGCGCCCGCACGCTCCTCGCCGATATGAGCTTCCGCCTCGAGAACGGCGCGACGCTGGGCATCGTCGGGGAATCGGGCTCGGGTAAGTCCTTGCTGGTGCTCGCCATCATCGGGCTTCTGCCCGAGGGCATGCGGGCCGAGGGCCGTGTGCTTCTCGATGGCGAGGATCTGCTGGCACTTCCCGAGAGCGCGCTCTGCCATCGGCGGGGGGCGCGCATCGGCATGATCTTCCAGGAGCCATCAACGGCCCTCAACCCCGCCATGCGCATCGGCGAGCAGATCGCCGAGGGGCTGATCTGGCATCGCCGCATCGATGCCGCCGCGGCCCGGGCGGAATCCCTCCGGCTCCTCGACCACGTGCGCATGCCTGACGCCGCGCGGCGCTTCGCCTTCTATCCCCATGAGCTCTCCGGCGGCCAGCGCCAGCGCGTCGGCATCGCCATCGCCCTTGCCCCCGGCCCCGAGCTCCTCATCGCCGATGAGCCCACCACCGCCCTCGACGTCACCGTGGAGTCGGAGATCCTCGACCTCCTCGCGGAGCTCGTGGCCGAGGCTCGCATGTCCCTCATCCTCATCAGCCACGATCTCGGCATCATCGCCGGCATGACGGAGCGATGCCTGGTCATGTATGCCGGCACGCGCTTCGAGGAAGGGCCGACGGAGAGGATTCTCAGCAAGCCACTCAATCCTTACACGAGCGGTCTACTGGCGGCGCTGCCGGAGCGCGCCCCTGCTGCGGGCGAGCGCCGCGCGCGGCGCCTTGCCGGCATCCCCGGCAATGTGCCTTCGGCCGGGCGCCTTTCGCCGGGCTGCCGCTTCGCCGATCGCTGTGCCATGGCGATTGCCGCCTGCCGGCCCGCCGAGCCCGCCTGGCGCGCGCTCGAGCCCGGGCATGGCGTGCGCTGCATCCGGGCGGAGGCGCTGCTGTGAGTGTTTCCGTCCTGGAGGTCCGCGATCTCGCCCGCCATTTCCGCGGGCGCGGCGGTGCTGTGGCCTTGAAGGCCGTGGACGGCGTCAGCTTCGAGATCGCGGAGGGCTCGACCCTCGGCGTGGTGGGCGAGAGCGGCAGCGGAAAGACGACTCTCGCGCGGCTGGTCATGGCGCTCGACCGTCCCACCGCCGGCGAGGTGATCTTCGCCGGCCATGATCTCTTCGCCCAGCCGGCGGCTGAGCTCGCGCGGCTGCGCCGCGGCTTCCAGATGGTCTTCCAGGATCCCTATGGCTCCCTCGATCCGCGCATGAGCGTCGGGCGCATCATCGCCGAGCCGCTCCATCTCGAGCCCTCGGCCCCGCGGGGTGCGGCGCGCCGTGCCCGCGTGGCGGAGGTTCTGGCCGATGTCGGGCTCGAACCATCCGATGCCGGGCGCCGGCCGCATCAGTTCTCCGGCGGCCAGCGCCAGCGCATCGCGATCGCACGCGCCCTCATCAGCCGGCCGAGGCTCGTCATCGCCGACGAGCCGGTCTCCGCCCTCGATCTCTCCGTCCAGGCGCAGGTGCTGAACCTGCTCATGGATCTGCGCGACCGCGAGCGGCTGGCCTTTCTCTTCATCAGCCACAATCTGGCGGTGGTGCAGTTTCTCGCCGACCGGATCGCCGTCATGTATCGCGGCCGGTTCGTGGAGACCGGGCCGGCGGAGGAGATCTTCCGCCGGCCGATGCATCCCTATACCCGCCTCCTCCTGGAATCCGAGCCGCGCCTGGCTTCGGGCAGGCGCCGCGCCCGCCCCGCGCCCCTGCGCGAGGACCGCGCCGGCGACTGGACCCATGCCTGCGCCTTCGCTCCCCGCTGCCCCCATGCCACAATGGACTGCACGGCGCGAACCCCCGCCCCCACCGCGCTCGCCGCCGGCCACGACGTCACCTGCCACCATGCGGGAAAGATTTAGGAGATGATCGAGATGCAATCTGATTCCCGCCCCCTACCCATTATTCCCCTCGCCCCCCGTTCCTCCCTTTCGTCACGCCCGCGAAAGCGGGCATCCAGGGCGAGCGACAGAATCCGGGGCCCGTGGATTCCCGCTTTCGCGGGAATGACGGATTGGGACCGCGCGACAGCTTGAACGGAAAGAAGAACCCATGCCCGACATCCCCTTCGAGACCCACAAGCTCTTCATCGCGGGCGAATGGCGTCCTGCCGCCGCTGGCGAGACCCTCTCGCTGGAGAATCCCTCCGACGGCACCGAGCTGACGCGCATCGCTCGCGGTGGGCCGGCGGATATCGATCGCGCCGTCGCCGCGGCGCGCGAGGCGCTCGGCGGCCCCTGGGGAAAGTTGACCGCCGCCGAGCGCGGCCGGCTTCTCGCCGCCATGGGCCGTCTCGTGCTCGAGAAGGCGGATGAGCTGGCGCGGCTGGAAGCGCTTGATGTCGGCAAGCCGCTGCGCCAGGCCAAGGCCGATGGGCTCGCGCTTGCCCGCTATCTCGAGTTCTATGGCGGGGCCGCCGATAAGCTCCATGGCGAGACCATCCCTTATCAGCAGGGCTATACGGTGCTCACGCTGCGCGAGCCGCATGGCGTCACCGGCCATATCGTGCCCTGGAACTATCCGATGCAGATCATTGGCCGCAGCGTCGGGGCGGCGCTCGCCATGGGCAATGCCGCGGTGCTGAAGCCGGCGGAGGAGGCCTGTCTGACCGCGCTCGCCTTCGCCCGCATCGCGGCCGAAGCCGGCCTGCCGGCGGGCACTCTCAATGTCGTGACCGGCCTCGGCGAGGAAGCGGGTGCAGCACTCTCCGGCCATGGCGGCATCGACCATCTCTCCTTCACCGGCTCCGTCGCCACCGGCGCGCTGGTCCAGGCGGCGGCCGCGCGCCATGCCGTGCCGGTCGTCCTCGAGCTCGGCGGCAAATCGCCCCAGATCGTCTTCGCCGATGCCGATCTCGACGCGGCGCTGCCCTTCCTCGTCAATGCCGGAATCCAGAACGCCGGCCAGACCTGCTCCGCCGCCTCGCGTATCCTGATCGAGCGGCCGATCCATGACCGGCTGCTGGACCGCATGGCCGAGCGCTACCGCGCCCTCAAGGTCGGCCCGGCGCTTGCCGATCTCGATCTCGGCCCCGTGGTCTCGGGCCGCCAGCAGGAGATCGTCGAGGGCTATCTCGCGCTTGCGCGCAAGGAGGGGCTCGCGATTGCGGGAGAAGGCAGCGTCATCGCCAACGCGCCCAAGGGCGGCCATTACGTCCGCCCGACCCTCATCGACGGCGTGGCCCCCGATCATCGCCTGGCCCAGGAGGAGATCTTCGGCCCCGTCCAGGTCGTCATCCCTTTCGAGGGCGAGGCCGAGGCGATCCGCATCGCCAATGGCACGCCCTATGGCCTCGTCGCCGGGGTCTGGACGCGCGACGGCGGAAGGCAGCTCCGCCTCGCGCGTGCCATCCGCACGGGCCAGGTCTTCGTCAACAATTACGGCGCCGGCGGCGGGGTCGAGCTGCCATTCGGCGGCGTCAAGCGCTCGGGCCATGGGCGCGAGAAGGGCTTCGAGGCGCTTTACGGCTTCTCTTCGCTGAAGACCGTTGCGATCCTCCACGGCTGAGAAGGAGAGGCAATCGTGCGGCTCGCGGGCAAGACAGCGATCGTGACGGGCGGAGGCTCCGGCTTCGGCGAGGGCATCGCACGCAAATTCGTGGCCGAGGGCGCCTGGGTCCTCATCGCCGATTGCGACAAGGAAGCGGGCGCGCGTGTCGCCGCCTCCCTGGGCGAGATGGCCCATTGCATCGCCGCCGATGTCACGGTCGACGGCGATGTCGCGGCCATGGTGCAGGCGGCGTTGGTGGAATTCGGCGGACTCGACATCCTGGTGAACAATGCCGGCATCGGCCAGACACCCCAGCCCATGGAGGAGCTGGGCGAGGAGACCTTCGACCGCATCGCCCAGGTCAATATGAAGGCGATCTACCTCGCCGCCCGACACGTGGTGCCGCGCTTCAAGCAGGCGAAGGCGGGCGTGATCCTCAACATGGCATCGACCGCCGGTGTCAGCCCGCGCCCGAACCTCACCTGGTACAACGCGTCCAAGGGCTGGGTCATCACCGCCACCCGCTCTATGGCGGCGGAGCTGGCGCCCCATGGCATCCGGGTCAATGCCCTCAATCCCGTCGCAGGCGAGACGCCGCTGCTCAAGACCTTCATGGGCGAGGACACGCCGGAGATCCGCGCCAAGTTCCTGGCGAGCATCCCGCTGGGACGCTTCTCGACGCCCATGGATATCGGCAATGCCGCCGCCTTCCTCTGCTCGGAGGAAGCCAGCATGATCACCGGTGTCGCGCTGGAGGTCGATGGCGGGCGCTGCATCTGATGGGGGCGCCGAAGGTTGCGCTCAAGATCCTGACGCCCGCCGATTGGCCCGTGCTTGAGCAGCTCTTCGGCCCGAGGGGTGCGACCGGCGGCTGCTGGTGCATGTGGTGGCGCCGGCGCGGCGGCAAGAGCTGGGCCGCCTGCCGCGGCGAGCCCAACCGGCTTGCCTTTCGCGATCTCGTCCTGACGGCCGCGGCCAAAGGCGTCATCGCCTTCAACGGACATGAGCCGATCGGCTGGTGCAATTTCGGACCGCGGGAGGATTTCCAGCGCCTGGTCACCAGCCGCGTCCTGCAGCGGCCGAGCAAGGCGAAGCGCTGGTCCATCGCCTGCTTCTATGTTCGCGCTGGCTGGCGCCGCAAGGGCATCGCCCAGCTGCTGCTGGCGCGCGCCACCGCGGAAGCCTTTCGCCGCGGCGCCGAGGAGGTGGAGGGCTATCCCAAGAGCTATGGCAGCGACGGCAACTCTCCCGCCGCCTTCGTCTGGACAGGCCTGCCGCGCATGTTCGAAGCCGCCGGCTTTGCACCGATCAAGGCCGAAGGATCGGCGCGCATGATCTATGTGAAACGGCGCGCTGCGGAGCGCTGACGCCCGATCGACGGGGCGTCAGGCTGCGCGCTCAGTGTTTGCCCTTGCCCTTGCCGCCACCACCATGGCCATGCCCATTATCGGGCCCGTCGCCATTTCCATTGCCGTTGCCGTTGCCGTCACCACCACCGCCTTGACCGTTGTCACCGCCGCCGCTGCCGGAACTGCTGCCACCGCTGCTGCCTCCGCCTCCGCCTGAGCCACCGCCGCTGCCGCCGCCGGAATTGTTGCCACCTCCACTCCCACCGGCACCGCCGCCACCGGAGCCGCCGCTACCACCGCTGCTGCCGCCGGAGCCGCCGGCACCGCTACCACCCGCGCTACCGCCGCCCGCACCACCGCCGCCCGAGCCGCCGCCTCCGCCGCCACCGCCGCCGCTGCCGCCGGCACCGCTACCACCCGCGCTGCCGCCGCCCGCACCACCGCCGCCCGAGCCGCTGCCTCCGCCGCCACCGCCGCCGGCACCGCTACCACCCGCGCCGCCGCCGCCCGCACCGCTGCCGCCCGCTCCACCATCGCCGCCATGGGCCTTGCCGCCCTTCCCGTGGCTTCCGCCGGAGGCGCCGCCATCCGAACCGCCCGCAGCGGGAGCGCCGCCGTCCGGAGCGCCCGCACCGCCGCCACTCGGACCGCCGGCGGGTCCGCCTCCGCCACCGCCTGGACCGTTGCCGGCGCCGCCGCCACTCGAACCGTTGCCGCCCGCACTTCCACCGCCGCCGGAGCCGTCTCCGCCTGTCGCATTGCCGCCGGAACCGCCAGCGCCTCCATTGTCATCCCCGGAGCCGCCGGCTCCGTCACCATTGCCATGGGCTTTACCGCCACTCGGAGCACCTCCACCGGAGCCGCTGCCATTCGAGCCACCCGCCGCCGGACCACCGCCGCTCGGAGCGCCGCCGCCGGAATTGCTGCCTGCCGCCGCACCGCTTCCGTCGGAACTGCCGTCGCCGGCACTTCCCGCGCCGGAGCCTCCCGGACCGGCACTGCCGCCGGAGTCATCTCCGCCTGCAGCGCCGCCACCGGGACCACCGCCACCCGCGCTGCCGCCGCCGGGCCCGTCCGGACCGCCGTTATGCTTGGCGCCGCCAGGACCGGGACCGCCGGGGTTGTCAGAGGCACTGGCGCCGGCACTTCCCGTATCCGCGCCTGCGGGACCGGCGCCGTTGCCACCCGCGCTGCTGCCGCCGGAATTGTCCCCGCCTGCAGCACTGCTGCCCGAATCGCCAGCGCTTGCACCGGCGCCGGAATCGTCGCCGCCCGAAGCACCGGCGCTGGCCGGGCCGCCGCCATGGCTCTTGCCGGGGCTCCCGCCGCTGTTTCCCGGGCTGTCGTCACCGGAAGCGCCGCTGCCGCCGGCGCTTCCACTGCTCGGGCCGCCGCTTCCGCCGTCATTCTCGGCCGTAGCGTTACCGCCCGGGCCGGCGTTCGTGCCATTGCTATCGCTGCCGGACGCGCTGCCGTGTTGAGGTGGGCTGCCGCCTGTTCCGCTTGCATCCGCCGGCCCGCTGCTCGGGCCATTGGCCGCTGCATCGCCAGCCGGGCCACCCGGGGGCCCGCCGCCGGGGCCACCGCTCGCGGCAGGACTGCCCCCTGATCCGCTCGCGCTGGCACTGCCGGAACTCGCCTGGCTCGCGGAGTTGCTGTTTGCCGCAGCGTTGTTTGCCACGCTCGATGAGTTGCCGCCGGGAGCGCTGCCGGCTGTGCCAATGCCGCCGGCGGCCGGAGCCGCCGCCCCTTCAGGGCTACTGAAAGAGCTTCCCAATCCCGCCTGGGCAGCGGCCGCGGAGCCTGGCGCGTGGCTTGCAAGCGCGGCGCTCGGCCGCGTCGAACCTACGATCTCCGAAGTCTTGAGCTCGGCCGAGCCGCGCCCGCCGCCGGCCTCCGGTGGCCCCGCATTCGTCATTTGGTCGGGTGAAGGGTGGGAGGCTATCGGAGAGGAACTGGTCGGGCCCGAGGGCGCCGGGGTATTGCCCGTCGGCGTCGCCGCCGCCTGGGCCGCCCCGCCCGTGCCGGATGCAGCCGGAGGCGCGCTCGGGCCCGTGGTCGATATCGCCGCCCGCGGGGTCGTCGGAAGCTCCTCGATCGCGGTGCTGGCAAATTTCGGCGTCGGGGGTGGCGTGGAGGATGGCTGGTGCAGGATCGGCGCGATGACCGGCTCGATGGCCATCCAGGCGGTGTGCATGACCCGGCGCGGAAGATTCGGCGGCGCGCCGGGTGGCTCTATCGCCCCCGCCAGAAAAAACGCCGCGGAAGCCACCGCGGCGAAGCCGTAAACGCAACGCGACGCAGTCTTCGCGAACTTCATGGTCCGATCCCCGGGCGGCTCAGGACCGCGCCGCATCTCTCAACCTGATGCGCGCTCCACACCTTTCAAGACCCGACGATCGGTTTCGTTCCTGCTGCTGAATATTGCCTTTTCAGGGCCGAATATCGCCCCAATTCCTCGCGCATCGCGTGTGAGAAGATTGCTGCGAAGGAGCGGGTGTGGCTTGCGATGCCGCTCGCTCTATTTCGGCCAGGCGAAGCCGCCGCCGAAAACTTCGATTTGTGGCCGCTCGCAAGCCGCGGGCTTCGGATCGTGCTCGCATTTGCCCGACAGGACGGCGCCCGAATAGGTGTCCTTCAGCGCCGGCAAAGCGAAGAGAAACCCCAGGACGAAGAGGATGAGGCCGAGCACCTCGATCCGCGAGAGCACGGCGCGCTGCGGTGGGGCAACAGGTGACGTCGCAGGTTTCTTGCTCGCCATGAGGCGCCCACCCCCGACAGCTGCAACCGGCGCGAGTATGGCTCAGCCCGGCCGCCCCGCCAGCGCCGCGTCGAGGCCGAGGGTCCCCTCCTCATCCGCCGGTTCGCCGGCATCGGTGAAGCCGCCGGACTGGCGCCGCCAGAGCCGCGCATAGGCCCCGCCCGCAGCCAGCAGATCGCCATGGCTCCCCTCCTCGACGATGCGCCCATGGTCGAGGACGATCAGCCGGTCCATGCGCGAAATGGTCGAGAGGCGATGGGCAATGGCGATCACCGTGCGCCCCTTCATGAGCTCGCCGAGCTGCTCCTGGATCGCCGCCTCGACCTCGGAATCGAGCGCCGAGGTCGCCTCGTCGAGCACCAGGATGGGGGCGTTCTTCAGGATCACCCGGGCGATGGCGATGCGCTGGCGCTGGCCGCCGGAGAGCTTGACCCCGCGTTCGCCCACATGGGCATCGAACGCGCGCCGTCCCTGCCAGTCCTCCAGGGTCTGGATGAAGTCATAGGCATGGGCCTGCCGGGCCGCGGCCTCCACCTCCTCATCCGTGGCGCTCGGCCGGCCGTAGCGGATGTTGTCGGTGATCGAGCGGTGCAGGAGCGAAGTGTCCTGGGTCACCATGGCGATGTGGGAGCGCAGGCTCTCCTGGGTTGCCAGGGCGATATCCTGCCCGTCGATCAGGATGCGGCCCGCCTCCACCTCGTAGAAGCGGAGCAGCAGGTTCACCAGGGTCGACTTGCCGGCGCCGGACTGGCCGATGAGGCCGACCCGCTCGCCCGGCGCGATCGAGAGGTTGATCCCTTGCAGCACGCCGCGTGAGGTGCCATAGCCGAAGCGCACATCCTCGAAGCGCACGGCGCCCTTTTCCACCTTGAGCGTGGCGGCGTTCGGCTTGTCGGGCATCAGCCGCGGCACGGAGATGGAGCGCATGCCGTCCTGGACCACGCCGACATTCTCGAAGATGGCGGTGACGTTCTGGGCAACCCAGCCGGCGATATTGGCGATCTGCCAGGTGAGCGGCAGCGCCATGGCGACGATGCCCACCGGGATCTTGCCGTCGATCCAGAGCCAGACCGCGATCACGCCGGTCCCCACCACCATGGAGGCGTTCAGCAGGGTCAGCGTCAGGCTGAACAGCGTGATCAGCCGGAGCTGCCGGCGGAAGGTGCGGGTATGGTCGTCCACCGCGGCGCGCACGAACTCGTCCTCGTCCTTCGGCCGGGCGAAGAGCTTCACCGTCAGGATGTTGGTGTAGCTGTCGACGATGCGGCCGGTGAGCGCCGAGCGCACCTCCGACATCTCGCGCGAGCGGTCGCGCAGCCGCGGCACGAAATAGCTGAGGAACACGGCATAGCCCAGGAACCAGAGCATCACCGGGATGGCGAGGCGCAGGTCGCTGGAGGACATCAGGAAGATGGCGCTGCCGCCGTAGACGCAGATGTACCAGACCGCGTTCGTGCCGGCGACGACGCTCTCGCGCAGCGCCGGACCCGTCTGCATGATCCGGTTGGCGATGCGCCCGGCGAAATCGTTCTGGAAGAAGGTCCAGCTCTGGCGCACGACATACCAGTGGCTCTGCCAGCGGATCAGGTTGGTGAGGCTGGCGGCGATCGCCTGGTTGGTGATCAGCGCCTGGAGCATCAGCGCCATTGGCCGCAGCACGAGCAGGACGATCACCATGCCAAGGAGCGGCAGGCCGGCATCGTGCAGCAGCGTCCCCGGGTTGTGGTTCGAAAGCAGCGTGATCACGCGGCCGATGAAGAGCGGGATGGTCGTGTCCAGCACCGCTACCAGAAATCCCGCCAGGAACAGCGCACCGACGAGCCAGCGCGCCTGGCGGGCATAGTACCAATAGAAGGCGAGGAGGCCCGAGGGCGGCACGGTATCTTCCGGCAGCGCGGTCGGCTCGAGCAGTTGCTCGAAGAGTCGGAACAGGCGCATGGGATTTTCCCGGTTTCTCAAGCTTGCGCGGCGGAAGGCGCAGGCGTTCCGCAACCCGGCGGGCTGCGGCCAGAGGGCCCGGTCTTCCGAATGCGAAGAGCCGGATATTCGGGCCCGCGCCGAGTCGGGTCAAGCGCGGCCGCGACAGAGTGCCGCAGCCCGAACCGCGGAGCCATCGCAGGAACGGCACTCAATAGACTGATCTGATGGCATTTATGCGAGGAGAGCCCAGTCCGAGGTGACCTCAGGCCGCGTCCCACCAGCCATGGAAGCTCATGGGCAGGTGCTCGTGGAGCTTCAGCTTCGCAACCGGGCCATCCTCGACATGGCCGGCATCGAAGACGGCGAGGAAGCTCTTCCCCGCTTTTCCGTCCAGAACCTCTGAGAGGACCCAGCCGCGGTCTTCCGCGAGCGGCGCGTCGGGGTCGGGAGCCACCACCGGCTCGCCGACATAGAACTCCGGCCCGAAGGAGAAATCCTGCCGCGCCCCGCTTTCCGTATCGATCCGCGCCAGCGCGGTCTGCTGCCAGCCCTTGGCGATGTCGCCCGCGGCCAGGAAGCCGTAGCGGTGCTTTCGCCCGACCACCGCGCGATGGACCATGGGAAACTCGAGATGACCCTCGGCGATAGTCTCCGTCCGGGCCTGCTTCGCCGCCAAGTCGATGGTGAAGCGCCGGAGCAGCCCCGGCGATTTCGCGACGCCTGGGCGGCCCTGCATGATGTTGCGAAAGGGCGCCTCGGGGCCGAGAAAGTGATCGGGCGCGTCGAAGCCGACGAAATCCGCCAGGATCCGCTCACCCGCCAGATGGGCGTTGAGCGCATGCCACATCCAGACGGCCGGCACCTCCAGGGTGAGGGGCGGACGCTTGCCGGAGGTATCGATCACCACCAGCAGGCTCCCCGCCGCGGGCGTCCAGGTCAGGCTGTCGGTGTAGCTGCGAAAGCCCAGCAGCATCGGCAGAGGCGAGAGCAGCGCCGGCTGCAAATGGAACACCGCATAGGGCCTCGCCCAAAAGAAATCGTGGAAATAGGCCTCGCTCCGCGGGCTGGGGACGGCGAGCTGCGCCCGGCGCCGGCCGTCGCGGTCCTTCACCAGCACATGGAGCTCCTGCTTCACCCGTCCGCGGGTTCCGATCAGGACCCAGTCACCAGTCTCGCCATCCGTCTTGGTATGGGCCTTGTAGTCGACCGGCCTCCTCCTTGCCTCCTCCTTGTCCGGATCACCCTTGTTCGCATTCTTGGCCGGATCCACCGGACCGGTCGTCGCCAGCGTTGCCGGATCGAGACCATAGGGCAGGCCCACCTCGTCGAAGGCATGCAGCAGGCCCGCCTTCACCACAGCGGTGACACCCGCCTGTCCCAGCCGCGGATAGCCCGGAATGTTCTCCCAATAGCGGGGCGCCGGCGTCGTCCAGGTGGGATAGATGAAGCGCCCCGCCTTGTCCTCCGCCTCGAACTTGGCGGTTCGCACGAAGCGGGTGCGGAAGCGCACCTTGCCCTCAGCGAAGCTGGTGGCGCGGATCATGCCATCGCCATCCAGGAGATTGCGCTTCGTGACGCCGGCGCGCTCATAGAGTCCCGGGCCATTGCGATAGAGCGTGCCCGAGAGCCGCGATGGCAGGCGGCCCTCGATCTCGGGCGTCTCCTCGAGCTCCTCGCGCCGGCCCTCGGCGAGCTTGGCCAGCCAGGCGTGAGAGCTATCCGTGACGGTCATATTCAAGATGCACGTCCTGGTTGGTGTAGTCCTTCATCGCCGCCAGGGCCAACAGGCTGATGACGGCGCAGGCCAGAATGAAGAGCGCGATGGCATAGCCCGTTTCGTAGCGGGCATAGAGCGCTGTCGCGATCAGGGGTGCGGGCCCGCCGGCGATGATGGAGGCCAGCTGATAGCCGAGTGAGGCCCCGCTATAGCGCAGCCGCGGGGTGAAGGATTCGGCGATCAGCGCCGCCTGCGGCCCGTAGAGCATGTCGTGCGGGACGAGCGAGAGTACGATGGCGATGAAGATGAGGACCGACGACCCCGTATTGAGCAGGCCGATATAGACGAAGCCGTAGATTCCCATCGCCACGGCCCCGATCGCGTACATCTTCCGCCGGCCGATGCGGTCGGAGAGATGGCCGAAGAACGGAACCGAGAAGAAGGAGACCACAGCGGCGGTGAGCACCGCCGTCAGCAACAGGTCCCTGGGCGCCTTCAGCACGCCGGTCCCATAAGCGAAGACATAGGCGGTGAAGATGTAGAAGGGCGTCTGCTCCACCATCCGGGCAAGTGCCGAGAGGATGATCTCCTTCGGCTGCTTGGCGATGACCTCGAGGATGGGCGCGCGCTCGATTTTGTTCTCGGCCACCAGCCTGCGAAAGACGGGCGTCTCCAGGACGCTGAGGCGCACCCAGAGGCCAACGAGCACCAGCACGAGGCTGAGAGCAAAGGGCAGCCGCCAGCCCCAGGTGAGGAAGGCCGGGCCCGACATCTGGCTGAAGGCGAGCACGGCGAGATTGGCGAGGAACAGGCCTGCCGGCACGCCGAACTGCGGCCAGGCCGCAAGAAAGCCGCGGTTCTTGTTGGTGCGCGCCCATTCCATGGACATGAGCACCGAGCCGCCCCACTCGCCGCCGACACCCACCCCCTGGATGAAGCGCAGCAGGGTCAGCAGGATGGCACCCCAGATGCCGATGCTGTCGAAGGTCGGGACCAGGGCGACCAGGAAGGTCGCGATTCCCATCAGCAGCAGGGTGATGATCAGCGTCGATTTGCGCCCGATCCTATCGCCGTAATGGCCGAAGATCGCGGCCCCGACCGGCCGCGCAAGAAAGCCAACCGCATAGATGGCGAAGGCATTGAGGGTGCCCGTCAGCGGATCGTCCTTGGGAAAGTAGAGCTTCGCGAAGACCAGGCCGCTCGCCAGGCTGTAGAGGAAGAAGTCGTACCATTCGATGGTGGTGCCGATGGTGCTCGCGATCACCGCTCGCAGAAGATGGCCGCGATGCTCGCTCTCGCCGAGGCCGTCCACCGTGTGTGTGGCCGTGACCATGGGTCTCCTCCCGCCTTTGTTTGCCGGCCCGCCGACTCAGGGCGTGCCGTGCCTTTATGGGCGCAAGCCTAACGCACGGACCGCACAAAAAGAACCAAGCCCTTTGCCTCCGAACCAATGTCGCCCGCCGGGCTGAAGCCGGTGAGCCTCGCTCTCTCAACCGTCATGGTCGGCGAAGGCCGACCATCCACGAGTTTCTAGACATGGAGGCACCCCAAGACGTGGATGCTCGGGACAAGCCCGAGCATGACGAGAAGAGGGGCACCGAGAGGCTAACTCTCCCCGCCCTTCAGTAGGTGATGGAGACGGATTTGCGGATGGCGTCTTTCAGCTTCTCCACCGTGAAACCCGGATTGCGGGCCGCTTCGATGATCACCGCCTCCTGGCGCATCAGGAGATCGAGGGCGCTGGCGAGCTTGTCGGCCACGTCCTGGGGAATGACCACGGCGCCGTGGCGGTCGGCATGAACCAGATCGCCGGAGCGCACCACCATGCCATGGATGTTCACCTCGCAATCGAAGCTCACGAGATGCACGAAGGCATGAGAGGGGCCGACCGAGCCGGCGAGGAGCTGGAAGCCCTCGGCCAACATGGGAAGATCGCGGATGCTGCCATTCGTGATACCGCCGATGCAGCCCAGCGCCTTGTGGACGTTGGAATTGACCTCGCCCCAGAAGGAGCCGTAGCCGGGGTGGTGGTCGTCGAGATCCTGGATCACGCTGACGCGCGGCGCCGGCCCGTCCACGACGTAGTCGTAATAGCCGAAGCGCAGGGCCAGATTGTCGGGACCCGAGAGCGGGCCCGGCTCCTTGGCCCGGATCGTCGCCGTCTTCGCATAGCCCACCATGGGCGGCAGGTCGGGAAAGGCGCACTGAAGATGGCGGGTGGTGTAGCCATGGCCCCGGCGCTGCGGGGCCACCATCTCGAGCAGGTTGCAGATCGTGGGTGTATCGATCCGGCCGAGCTCCGCGATCTGCGCGGGCGTCAGCGCCTTCGCTGCGTAGTCGGGGGGTCTGCTCTCGGGCATCTGATCCGTCTCCCTGGAATCGAGACGGTAGCATAGCCGCAATCCCTGGCGGCGCGAGAGGCATGCTCGCTCAAAAAAAACGGCCAGCGAAAGCGGAGATCCGGAGAAACCGGTTCCGCCTTCGCTGGCTACCGGGACGGATCAGTTACTCCCGTCCCGTTGTTATCTCATTACTGCGCGGCGTTACGCTGCGAGCCCTGCGCGGTGTGGCTCCCAACGCCCGCCGAGGTGCCGCCGCTCGCCGCGGCATTGGCGCCCACGCTGGACTGGCTGCTCGTGCCAGCGCTGCTGGCACCCGACTGAGCCTGGGCGGCCAGCCCCGCCTGACCGGCGTCGAAGTTGGCCTGCTCGCGCGCCGACTCCTGCGCCTGCTGGGCAGCGATGCCCGCCTGGCCGACGCTGGCAGCGGCCTCGGCATTCTGCTGCGCGACGCCGGCGGCCTTCAGGGTATCAGTCTGTGAGCTGACCTGGCTGCTGCCCGTCGTCGCCGTGCTCGCGGTGCCGGTGCCCGTGCTGGTGCTGGAGTTCGACTGAGCCTGGGCAGCGAGAGCCGCCTGACCCGCGAAGAAGTTGGCTTGCTCGCGTGCCACCTCCTGCGCCTGCTGGGCGGCGATACCCGCCTGATCGATGGCGGCCGCGGCCTCTGCGTTCTGCTGCTGGATGCCGGCCGCCTTCAGGGCTTCGACCTGCGAGTTGAGCTGGCTATTGCCCGCCGCAGCCGCGCTTGCATTGCCGGTGCTGCTGGCATTGCTGTTCGCCTGCGCCTGGGCCGCCAGCCCGGCCTGCCCGGCCGCCAAGTTGGCCTGCTCACGCGCCGTCTCCTGCGCCTGCATGGCGGCGATCCCAGCCTGGCCGATGGCCGCCGCATTTTCAGCATTCTGCTGCTGGATTCCGGCTGCCTTCAGAGCCTCGACCTGCGAGTTGAGCTGGCTGCTGCCATTTGGCGAGGCCACGCTCGCGTTGCCCGTGGTGCTGGCGTTGCTGTTCGCCTGCGCCTGGGCTGCCAGCCCGGCCTGTCCGGCGGCGAAATTGGCCTGTTCGCGCTCCGTCTCCTGCGCCCGCATGGCGGCGATGCCCGCCTGGCCGATTGCGGTCGCAGCTTCAGCATTCTGCTGGGCGATGCCGGCGGCCTTCAGCGAGTCGATCACTGCGGAGAACTTCGCTTCCTGACCAACCGTCGAGCGGCTCACGCTCGTATCCGGCATCGACTGTGCCAGAGCGGTGGTGCTCGAGCCGAGCATCAGGGCACCGACGGCCGCGGCCGCCCACAGACTTCGTTTGCTATGACTAATCATGACTGCCCTCCTTACGGCGATTGGCTCTCTATCTTTTGCCAATGGGGAGGTGTCGCAGGGGTTGTTGCGGTCGCGGCACCGCGCTCGGCGCCTCGATCACCCGCAACTCGGGAACCCCTTTCGCGGCGCGGTGGGTGACCATTGCCTGGTTCCCGCCCAGCGTCGCCGCCGACGCCTCTGAGCTAGAAACAGGGGGACGACGATTCTTGTTCCTGGCCGGTACGGGCCTGGTTCACCTGTGGCTCAAATGCCGCGATCCTGAAACTTTGCGATCGAATATTCGAAATTCAGGACAGATGTTGTCCCAAGGAACTTGGGCAATGACAGAAATGCGGCTGAAATAAGGAGGCGGAACCTGCTCAACCTGCTCAATCGCCGAAGCGCCTGCGATAGTCTTCCATCCGGCGCTTCCACCCCTCCGTCGCCAGCACGGGCCGGTTCACCACCACCCGCGGCTCGCGTCCATGCTGGACGTCGAGGGCCGCCTTCACATCCGCCGCCCCGTTGCCGGCGAAGCATTGATCCGTCCAGCAGAGGGCATGGGGCGCGAGGATGACATTGTCGAGCGTCAGGATCGGATCGGCGGGATCCGGTGGCTCCTGCTCGAGCACGTCGAGGCCAGCGCCGGCGATGCGGCGCGCCTGCAGCACGCGGGTCAGAGCCTTCTGATCCACCACCGGCCCGCGCGAGGTGTTGATGAGATAGGCCGTCGGCTTCATCAGAGCGAGGCGCTCGGCGTTGACGAGATGGCGGGTCTCACGGGTGAGCGGACAGCTGACGCTAACCACATCGGCGCGCCGGAAGACA
>DATFRE010000246.1:0-16900 GCA_035263545.1 Dongiaceae bacterium | reverse complement strand
ATGGCGCAGGATCAGGCGAGGGCCGCCCGCACCAAGAGCGCGCGCGGCCTCGACGAATTTGCGCTCGCGCAAGGCCAGAAACTGGCTGCGGACAAGCCGGGCCGCTCCCATCCAGATGAGGGCGCCGATGATGGCGATGAGCAGCGGCACCGATGGCCGCAGCAGCCCCGAGAGCAGCAGCACCAGCGGCAAAGGCGGGATCGAGAGCATCACATCGGTGAAGCGCATCAGCAGCGAATCGACGGCACCGCGATAGAACCCTGCCAGCGCGCCGATGATGGTGCCGAGCGTGGTCGCGATGAGCGCGCCGGCGAGCCCGACCGCAAGCGAGACGCGCCCGCCATAGAGAAGGCGAGTCAGCGCATCGCGGCCGAGCTCGTCGCTGCCCAGCCAATGGCTCTGGGACATGGCACCCGGAGAGCCGATCAGGTCGAAATCCTGGTCGTCATAGCCATAGGGCAGGAACTGCGGGCCGATGATGGTGGCGGCCGTCATGAGCAGGAGAAAGGCGAGGCCGGCGACGGCGGGGCGGTGGCTGAGGAAGCGCCGCAGAGCCTGTGCCCAGTAGCCGCGTCGGGGGGCGGCCGGCTCCTGCAATGTGTCGGCCGCGTCAGTCATAGCGGATGCGCGGGTCGAGCAGGGCATAGGTGAGATCGGCAAGGATGTTGGCGAGCACGATCGCCAGCGATCCCATCATCATGAGCCCCATGAGCACGGGGTAATCGCGCCCATCCATGCTCTCGATGAAGAGCCGTCCGACGCCGGGCCAGGCGAAGACCGTCTCGGTGATGACCGCGCCCGAGATGATGGAGGCGAGATCAAGGGCGATGATGGTGACGGCCGGTATCAAGGCGTTGCGGAGCGCGTGATGGATGATGACGCCCAGCTCCCGCCGGCCCTTGGCATAGGCGGTCCGGATGTAGTCCTCGTTCAGCACCTCAACCATGCCGGAGCGGATATAGCGGCTCCAGCTCGCGATGGTGGCGAGGGAGAGCACCGCCGCCGGCATGGCGATATGGGCGAGCCTGTCGCCGAAAGAGCCGCTGCCGATGGTCTCGTATCCCGCCGAGGGCAGCCAGCCGAGCGCGATGCTGAACAGGAGCTGCAGCAGAAGGGCCAGCCAGAAGACGGGGATCGAGATCCCGGCGAAGGAGAGGAAGGTCAGGAGGTGATCCAGGGTCGAATGGCGGCGCGCCGCGCTGATCACGCCGAGCGGCAGCGCCAGCACCAGCGAGACCGCCATGGCGAGACCTCCGAGCTCCAGGGTCGGGCCCAGCCGGTCGCGGATCTCCTCGGTGACGGGCCGGCCGGTGCGGATCGAATAGCCCCAGTTCCCCAGCAGCATGGATTTGAGCCAAAGCGCGTATTGCACGGGCAAAGGCCGATCCAGCCCGTAGGCCTGCTTGATCTCCTCGAGAGCCTCCGGGCTGACCGAGGGATTGTCGGCATAGACGTCGAGCGGTCCCCCGGGCGCCAGATGGATCACGGCGAAGAGGATGAGGGAGATCCCGAAAAGGAGCGGGATGGCGCCCAGCAGACGGCGCAGGATGTGACCCGCGTTCACGTCCCGGTCATGCCTCCCCCGCCCATGGCGGGCGGGGGAGCGGATGGTTCAGGCGAATGCCGTTCCGCATGCATCGGACGGCTGAAACGGATCAGAGCCGGACATCACCCTTGAAGATACCAGGAACTCGTATCGACGAAATTGGTCATGTTGGTCGGGTTCGGCACGAAATTCTGGAGCTTGGTCGTTTTGGCGATGACGGCGACGTTGGTGGTCAGCGGAATCGAGGGGATGTCCTCGGCGATGATCCGCTGCATCTCGGCGGCGTAGGTCTTGCGCTCGGCGGGATCGAGCGTGTGCTCGAGCTTGGCGAAGACTTCGTCCAGCTTGGGATTGGAATAGCCTTGGCCATTATTGGGGCCCTTCGTGCCGTAGAAGACGCTGTAGACAGGATCGGCGGAGGTGATCCAGCGGCCGTATAACAGGTCGTAGTCGCCCTTGTAGCGCGCCTGGCGATAGGCGACGCCGGTCTTGTTGTCGGGCTTGGCCGCGATGCCGATGGCCTTGAGCTGGGCGATGATGACCTGCTCGGCCAGCTCGTCATCGGCCCGGCCGGCCTGGACGACGATGCGCCAGGAAAGCTTCTCCCCGTCCTTCTCGCGGATTCCGTCGCTTCCTTTGGCATAGCCGGCATCGTCCAGCATCTTGTTCGCAAGCGCCGGATCGTAGTCATAGCTCGGCGTATTCGGGTCGTAGAGGTTCTGGAAGACCGGCACCACGACCGACTTGATCGGCTGGGGGTAGCCGCCCTGGGCCCGGACCAGGGTTTCGCGGTTTAGGGCATGGGCGATCGCCTGGCGCACTTTCAGATCCTGCAGCGCCTTCGGTCCCTTGAGGTTGAAGTCCAGATGCTGCCATGACAGCAGCGGACCCTTGATCAGCTCCAGCCCGGCGACGTTCTCGATCTGCTTCGCCTGGCTGTAGGGGACCTGAACCACGAGCTCGAGCTCGCCCGATTTGAGCTGCGTGATCAGGGTGTTCGAATCGGGGATGATCTTGAAGACCAGCCGGTCGATATAGGGCAGCCCCTTGCGCCAGTAGTTCGCATAGCGCTCGGTCAGCACGTATTGCCCGCGCTTGAATTCCTTCACCACGAAGGGGCCGGTGCCGAGCGGCTTGTCGTTATAGGCATCGGTGTTCAGATCCTTGCCCTCGAGCGCATGCTTCGGGAGGATGCCGAAGGTGAACAGGGTCGAGGCGAAGTCGGGGGCGACGGTGTTGTAGTTGCAGATGACCGTCATGTCGTCCGGCGTGTCGATCGAGTCGATATCCGCCGTGCCGTCCTTCGATTCGGCGGTGAACTTCGGATCCTTCACCGCCTCCCAGGTGAATTTGACGTCGGCCGAGGTGAAGGGCTGGCCGTCATGCCAGGTCACGCCGGGGCGAAGCTTGTAGGTGACCTTCATCTTCTTGCCGCCGTCGAGGAGCTGGATCCCGCCGTTCTCGAGAGTCGGCACCTCGGTCGCGAGCACCGGGACGTATTGCGCATGCTGGTTCGGCGCCACCAGGCCCTCCACCACCGCCGCCTGGACATCGCCGAGAAAGCCGGTGGAGTAGACGTTCAAGGTATCGATGTCATAGGTCAGCCCCGCGGTCAGCGTGCCGCCGCGGGTCTGCGCCGCCGCCGGCAGCATGCCCATGGTGAAGGCGGCGGCCGTGCCGAGAAGCCCGCCCTTAAGCACCGATCGACGCTTCAATTCCATCGTCATGGCTTCCTTCTCCCCGTATGTGCCGCCGGTCCGCGTAGGGACTGGGCGGTCTGGTTGTCGGCTTCCGAGGGATATCGGAAGCCTGCTTGACGGCAATTCTAATAGCCCCGCGTCCGATCGACGACATGGAGCATCGCTTCCCCACTTTCATATCGGCGGATATTGGCCACCATGGCCTCAACCGCCGTCTCCGGATGCGTAAGGCTCGCCACATGCGGCGAGACGAAGACCTTCGGATGGCCCCAGAGCGGGCTCGCCGCGGGCAAAGGCTCCTCGGGAAAGACATCGAGCGCGGCGCCGGAGAGCCGGCCTACCTCCAAAGCGGCCAGAAGGTCGGCCTCCTTCACATGCGCGCCGCGCGCCGCGTTGATCACGAAGGCGCCGGGCGCCAGACGCTCGAACACGAAGCGGTCGAGAAGGCCTGAGGTCTCGGGCGTCAGGGGCAGAAGGTTGATCAGCACATCCGATCCTTCGATCGCCGCCCCCAGCTTCTCGCGGCCGCCGAAGCCGGTCGCGCCTTCGATGTGGTGCGCTGTCCGGCTCCAGAACCGCGTGACGAAGCCGAAGCGCAGCAGGAGCTCGATGACAGGCGTGGCGAGCACGCCGGCGCCGAGCACGGTCACCCGGCGATCCCGCGCCAGCTTCTCCGGCAGCGGCGCCCAGCGTCGCTCTCCCTGTTGCGCGCGATAGGTGAAGAGGTTGCGGTGCCAGGCCAGGGTCTGGGCCAGCACCCAATCCACCATCCCCGCCGTCAGCCCGTCGTCGACCAGGCGGACGATGGGAATCTCGGCCGGCACTTCTCCGCCGGCGAGCAGATGCTCGATCCCGGCATTGAGGCTGAGGACGACTTCGAGACCCGGGAGGCTGCGGATCAGCCCGGCTGGCGGGCGGCCGACCACGACATAGGCAATGGGCGCGTCGTCCTTCGGCG
The DNA here is from genome assembly GCA_035263545.1 of Dongiaceae bacterium. GTDB lineage: Bacteria > Pseudomonadota > Alphaproteobacteria > Dongiales > Dongiaceae > DASXQK01. Next base: position 12,696 of record DATFRE010000246.1, on the reverse strand, counting down.
CGGCTGCCAGGATCTCATGGCCGGGCAACTGGTTGCGGAACAGCTCCCGCCACCGCTCGGGATTGGCACGTGCCGCTACCAGAAGTCGTTTCATTCCCGAAGGATGGAATTTTCGCTGAATCCGGGGAACGACCGAAATTGTCGGCTTCGTACGCCGTTTTTCTCATGCACCACCGAGAGGTGGTCCGCAGGCCCTATCCCGGCGCGAAATCCATGAAGCCGCCGCGCTGAACTTCGCCGGCAGCGGCGATGACCGCACGATCGGTCAGAGCCGCCAGCTCCTCGGCGTAGCGATAACCCGGTGCCGCCCAGCGAAAGCCGCCGGCCGTCGCGGGATGCAGATAGATCTCCGTCAAGCCTTCGGGCAGATGGGCGAGAATTCCTGCCAGGCGTGGCGCCGTCATGGCCCCCGACCAGGCGAGGCCGAACACCTGATCGGGTGTCGTCATGCCTCCTTTGCCGAGGCGCCGGCGCAGACGCCGCGCCCAGGGCCCGACAATGCCGGTGCCGCGCGGAGTTCCCCCCTCGATCTGCGACAGGATGGAGACCGGCTCCAGCGGCACCCGCATGGCCCGCGCGCCATGGCGCCGCCCGATCTCCAGCATCAGACGAGCGATGGTGGGGTGCAGGTGGAAATGCTTGTGCGCGTTCACATGGTCCAGCGCCAGTCCGGTGGCGGCGAAGGCCTGGAACTGGGCCTCGATCTCCGCGGCGAGCTGGCTGCGCACCGCCGGGCGGAAGAAGAAATCCACCCCGGCCCGGACCATGTTCTGGCGGAAGAAGCCTTGGCCATCGACGAGATCCGGCACCCGCTCGGGCGGCAGGACCGGCCGGCCTTCGACCAGGACCAGATGAAGTCCCACGCGCAGGCCCGGAAGGCGCCTGGCGCGGGAAACGGCATCCCCCGCCCAGGGCTCGCCTGCCATCAGGCTTGCCGCCGTCAGAATGCCGTGCCGATGGGCCTCCTCGACGGCCTCGTTGACCTCGCGCGCCAGCCCGAAATCATCGGCCGTGACGACGAGCTGCTTCAGCTCGCCATCTCCTTGCGCTCCCTGAGGAAGTGGAAGAACTCCACGCCTTCGCGCAGGCGGCGCTTCATCATCTGCGGGCTGCGCACCATCTCGGAGACGATGGAGGCGATCTTGCCGGAGCGGAAGTAGAAGCGTTTGTAGAAGGCCTCGACCGAGTGGAAGATCTCGGCGTGGCTCAGATGCGGATAGTGGAGCGGGGCGATCTGCACGCCATGCTCGTCCACCAGCTCCGCATTGGCATCGTCGAGCCACCCGTTCTCCAGCGCCTGGTCGTAGAGGAAGGTGCCAGGATAGGGCGCCGCCAGCGAGACCTGGATCGTGTGGGGGTTGATCTCGGTGGCGAAGCGGATTGTCTCCTCGATCGTCTCCTTGGTCTCCCCCGGAAGGCCCAGGATGAAGGTGCCGTGGATGGTGATGCCGAGGTCGTGGCAGTCCTTGGTGAAGCGCTTGGCGACCTCGATGCGCATGCCCTTCTTGATGTTGTGCAGGATCTGCTGGTTGCCGGATTCATAGCCAACCAGCAGGAGGCGCAGGCCGTTGTCGCGCAGCACCTTCAGCGTCTCGCGCGGCACATTGGCCTTGGCGTTGCAGGACCAGGTGACGCCGAGCCTGCCCAGCTCGCGCGCGATGGCCTCGGCGCGCTTCAGATCGTCGGTGAAGGTGTCATCGTCGAAGAAGAACTCCTTCACCTGCGGGAAGGCCTTCTGCGCCCAGGCGATCTCCTCAGCCACATGGCCGACGCTGCGGGTGCGGTAGCGATGCCCGCCCACGGTCTGCGGCCAGAGGCAGAAGGTGCAGCGCGATTTGCAGCCCCGGCCCGTGTAGAGGGAGAGATAGGGGTGCTTCAGGTAGCCGATGAAATATTTCTCGATGGCGAGGTCGCGCTTATAGACCGGCGAGACGAAGGGCAGGCTGTCCATATCCTCCAGGATCGCCCGCTCCGAATTGTGGTGGATCGCGCCATCCGCCGTCCGGTAGGAGAGGCCGGTGATGGAGCTCCAGGGCCTGTCCTCCGCCACCTCCTTGATGGTGAAGTCGAACTCGTTGCGGGCGACGAAATCGATGGCCGCTGAAGCCTGCAGGCTGCCGCTGGGGTCGACCGCGACCTTGGCACCGATGAGCCCGGCCTTCAGGGAGGGATTGGCTTCCTTCAGCCTCTCGATGGTCTTCACATCGGAGGCGAAGGAGGGTGCGGAGGTATGGAGCACCACCAGATCGAAGCCCTTCGCCTGGCTCACCACCTCGGGAAGGCGGGTGCCATGGGGCGGGGCGTCGATCAGCTTGCTGTTCTTCACCAGAGCCGCCGGCTGGGCGAGCCAGGTCGGGTACCAGAAGGAGCGGATCTCCCGCTTCGCCTGATAGCGCGAGCCGGCGCCGCCATCGAAGCCGTCATAGGAAGGAGCCTGCAGAAATAGGGTACGCATCATGACATCAGATCCTCAGCGGGCCAGATTCGTGGTGGGCGAGATTGTCGGCGGGGATAAGGGTGCCGTCGCGGTTTACCCTGAATCGCTGCCCGCGCCAAGTTACCGCGTCGGTGAAGTGGCTGGCAACGAAGACGGCGAAGGACAGGAGATCGCGGATCGGCTCCAGCCAGAACGACCCGCTCCCAGCCCCGATTGGCCCGATCACCCGGTCTACCTGGCTCTGGAGCAGCAGGCGGCAGAAGAGGGCCAACACAACCGTCCCAACCCCCCAAAGCGAGCCGGAGGACAGCACCAGGGCGAGGAGCGCGAAGGGCAAAGGATGGGTCACCGCGGAGCCGAAGAAGCCGGCGGGATCGAGGAGACGCAGCGTGCGCGCCCAGCGCAGCTCCTGCCGCAGCATCTCGCCGGCGCTCCGCTCGCGGCAGATATGGCCGAGGATCATCCGGGGGACCTCGATCCTGCCGGCTTCCCGGCGCACCGCGGCGCCGATGGCATGATCGTCGGCCAGGTGATTGACGAAGGCCTCGAACCCGCCGATCCGCGCAAGGGTCTCGCGCCGGAGCGCCATGGTCGAGCCGAAACAGGGGTCGGCCCGGCCGATGGCGAGTCCCACCAGCACGCTGGGCAGGAAGTGATAGTTGATCCCCATGGCGGCAAGCTGGCTCCAGAGCCCGCCGGCCGCTATGCCGCGATAGGGGCAGGTCACGAGCCCGACCCCGGGCTCAGCGATAGCGCCGGAAAGACACTGCAGATAATCGGCCTCGACCCGGATATCGCTGTCGGCGATGACCAGCAGCTCATTGCGGATCGAGGGGGCCATATTGACCAGGTTCGAGATCTTGCCGTTGGCGCCGGTCGTCTTGGCGTCGATGACGAGGGCCAGATCGGCCCCGGGCAGCTCGGCCTGCAGCCGGCGGACCACGACGGCCGCCGGATCCGCAGGCTCGCGGAGGCCGAAAATGACCTGGACCGGACCAGGATAATCCTGGCGGCAGAAGGACTTAAGGTTGTCGTCGAGACCCTCTTCGGCGCCGTGCAGGGGCTTGAGGATGCTGACGCCGGGGAAAGCTGTCGCCCGCGGCTTCGGCCTGCCGGCGAAGCGGCGCAGCAGGAAGACCGCGACGAGGGTATAGAGACTGCCCACCCCGGCCAGGACAGCAAAGGCCGCGGCGACCAGGTCGAGAAGATGGCCGGTCATAGCCGCTAATTTAATGTCGCTCGAGCCCCGCTACTAGGCGGGTGGCGTCCTCAGGCACTCTTCAGCAACCCGTCGCTCTGGGCCTTCAGCTTGGTCAACAGCCCATCGGCCCCTTCCGAGCTCAGGATCGCCGTGAACTCGGAGCGACGGACGGCGAGCTGGCTGATGGTGCCATCGAGATAGACATCCTCGGCCTTCCAGTCGCCGCCGACATTCCGCATCAGGTAGTTGAAGGTGACCGGATCGCCATTGGCTGGCTGCAGCTGGCTGTGGACGATCAGATCGGCGTTACGCGGGGTCGCCTGCGGGTCGACCGTGAACCGCTGGCCGGAATAATCGGAGAACTGGTTGGCATAGCTGGCGGTGGTCATGCGCTCGAAGGCAGCGATCAGCTGCTGCTGCTTGTCGGGAGGGATCTTGCCCCAGGAGGGCCCGCAGGCGATGCGGGTCATGTTGGGCGTGTCGAAGGTCTGCCGGACCACCGGGGCCAGCTTCTCAAAGCGCCCCTGGACGCCCAAGTCCTGGGCGTTCTTCATCCCGGCGAGCAGCACATCGTAGAAGGCCTGAATCTTGGCCGGCGCCGGGTCCATTGCGTAGGCTGGTCCCAACCTTGCGACGCCAAGAACCGCCACCGAAACCGCCAGCATCCGCCGCCGGGAGATCACCTGACTCATCTGTCCGCCTTCCAATGATGAAATGAATGAAGCCGGTCCCCGCGCAGGTTCAATCCTCGCGTTTGCTAAACACAGATGACCTGTCGTGGTGCCAAGCTCAAGTCAATATTCCGTTGCGGAGGCCTTTAACGGTCGCGGTCGAGCAGGCGATAGGGCAGCGCCCTCAGCAGCTCCGCTGCCGCTCCGAAGCCCTCCAGGCGGGCGGCCGCCCGCGCCGCCAGCTCGGCGGCCTTGGCCCGGGCGCCCTCGACGCCAAAAATTGACACCAGCGTCGCCTTGCCCTGGGCCTCGTCCTTGCCCACGGATTTGCCCGCCGCCCCGGCCGAGCTGACCGTGTCGATCAGGTCATCCGTGATCTGGAAGGTGAGGCCGAAATCGCGGGCATAGTCGCGCATCGTCGCCCGCGCCTCGGCACCGGCCTCACCCAGGATCGCTCCCGCCTCGCAGGCGAATTCGAACAGCGCCCCTGTCTTCAGGCGCTGCAGCAGCATCACCGCATTGGAATCGAAGGATTCGTCGGGGGCCAGCATGTCCATCATCTGTCCGCCCACCATGCCCTCGCTCCCGGCCGCTTTGGCAAGGCCGGAGACGAGCAGGCTGCGGACCTCGGGCGAGGCATGGGTCGCGGGGTCGGCCAGAATCTCGAAAGCGAAGGTGAGGAGCCCATCGCCGGCAAGCACCGCGGTCGCCTCGTCGAACTGGACGTGGGTCGTGGGCTTGCCCCGGCGCAGCACGTCGTCATCCATGCAGGGCAGGTCGTCATGGACCAGGGAATAGGTGTGCAGCACCTCGATGGCGGCGCCGGCCCGCATCGCCGCCGCGCCCGAGATCCCGAACAGCCCGGCCGAGGCCCTGACCAGGAAGGGCCGCAGCCGCTTGCCGCCGGCGAAGACGGCGTAGCGCATAGCCTCCTGCACCCGGCCATGGCTGCCGGAGGGCCGTGGCAGCAGCCCTTCCAGAGCGGCGTCGATCTCGGCCGCCGTCGCCGCCAGTGCGGCGTCCAGGGCAGTGAAATCGAGTGGTCGTGCCGAGACGGCAGGTTGAGGCTTGTTCATGCGGGGGGCCCGTGATCGAGATGAAGGCGGTTCAGGCTCACGGCAATCGGGGGTCCTGTCAACCGGGGCGTGTCCCCGGCTCCTGTGGACAATCTCCCGATCCTCAGCGCCGCTCGTAGAGGTAGTTGCGCACCTCGTAGAGATCGGGAAAGAAGCGAAGCTTGAGAGCGGCCTTCAGATAGCCGACGCCGGAAGAGCCGCCCGTCCCCGGCTGGTGGCCGATGATGCGCTCGACGGTGGACATGTGATCGAAGCGCCAGCGCTGAAACAGCCCCTCGATATCCATCAGCTTCTCGGCGAGATCGTAGAGCTCCCAATAGGCGTCATGCTCGCGATAGATCGTCGCCCAGATCGCAACCACCTCGGGGTCGCCGGCATAGGGCTCGCGGAAATCGCGCTCGATGAGCCGCGCCGGTACGGGAAAGCCGCGCCGTGCGAGACAAGCCAGCACCTCGTCATAGATGCCCGGCGCCTCCAGCGCCCGGGTGAGGCGCTGAAAGGTCTCCGGGTCGTGGCGATGGGGCTTCAGATGCTCGGCATCCTTGTTGCCGAGGATGAACTCGACCATGCGGTAGCCCGCGCTCTGCAGTCCCGAAGATTGGCCGAGGCCGCTGCGGAAGGACATGTAATCGGCGGTCGTCATGGTCAGCAGCACCTTCCAGGCGCTGATGAGCTGCTCCTGGATGGCCTTGCTGCGGGCCATGGTCTTGCTGCAGGTCTTGAGATCGTCCTCGCGGATCGAGCGGCGCGCCTCGTCGAGCTCGGCGTAGAGCAGCTTCAGCCAGAGCTCGGAGACCTGATGGATGATGACGAAGAGCAGCTCGTCGCGCTGGGGCGGATCCTGGATCGGCTCCTGAAGCGAGAGGAGCTGATCGAGCTTCAGGAAGTCGCTATAGGTCTGGCGCGGGCCACCCGCCCGGAAGTCGTGCCTCACGCCCGGCTCGGGCGCGCGCTTGAGGATGGACTTCTCCTCTTTCGGCGATCGGGTCATGGCTTAGGAGTAGGGCGAATTGGCCCGTCCTTCAACGCCTGAGCTGTTTCAGCAAATCGGGAAGCTGCGCCCAGAAGGAGACGCGGGCCTCCGGCCAGCCGCAGGGCGGGGGATTGCCTGCCGGCACCTCCGGCATGCGAGCGCGGATGACGCTGGCATGCCCCAGGATATAGCCGCTGGGCCGGCTCGCCGACCAGCGCCGGGGATTGGGCAGCACGGCGGCGAGACGCGCGGCCTCCTCCGCCGTCAGATCCATGGCACTCTTGTGGAAATGGTAGCGCGCCGCGGCTTCCGCGCCATAGACCCCCGGGCCCCATTCGACGATGTTGAGATAGGTCTCCATGATCCGCCGCTTGCTCCAGGTGAGCTCGAGGAGCGCGGTGAAATAGACCTCGAACCCCTTGCGCCACCAGCTCCGCCCCGGCCAGAGGAAGAGGTTCTTCGCCGTCTGCATGGAGATGGTGCTGGCGCCTAGGATGAAGTGCCCCCGCTGGAACTGCCGCCAGGCATTGTCGATCGCCTCCCAGTCGAAGCCGCGATGCTGGCAGAACTTGGCATCCTCGCCGGCCATGGCCGCCCGGATGAGGTTGGGGGAGATGCGGGAGATCGGAACCCAGTCCTTGTCGATGCCGGCCCCTCCGGCGAGGCGGATCAGCATCAGCGGGGTCACCGGCGGCGGCAGGTCGCGATAGAGGATGATGAGGAGGAAGGACCAGATGAAGAATCCGGTGATGAGACAAAGCAAGAACCGACCGATGCGCCGAAGCATGGGCAGGTTATAATGGGCGAATGTCGATCTTGTCCCCTGCGCCGGATGCCGCGAGCCTCGCCGAGATCCGGATCGCCGAGCGGCTCTGCCGCGGCGTCTGCCGTCTGTTCGAGGATCTGGGCTATGCCGCGCTGACGGAATTCTCGCTGACCAATGGGCGGCGGGTCGACGTCATCGCCCTCGACGGCGCCGGCGGAACGGCCATCGTCGAGATCAAGAGCTCGGTGACCGACTTCCGCACCGATCACAAATGGCAGGAATATCTCGACTTCTGCGACCGCTTCTATTTCGCCGTGGCGCCGGAGTTTCCCCAGGCGCTGATCCCGGCCGAGGTCGGCCTCATCATCGCCGATGACTGGTCCGGCACGGTGATTCGCGAGTCGCCGGTCTTCGCCCTGAACGGCAGCCGCCGCAAGGCCCAGACCCTGCGGGTGGCTCTCACGGCCGCGCTTCGCCTGCGTCGGACGGTCGATCCCCGGCTGGATTAGCCGGCCAGCTCTCCGCGCAGCTCCGAGAGCTGGTCGAAATGCTCCGAGTCGTGCGCCAGCATGGCGCCCACGACCCCGTCGATGGTGATCTCCCGAATCGCGGCCATCAGGCCGGTGCGGCGCCGCTCCTCGGGCGTCAGCTTGGCGAGCCGCGCCGAGATCTGCCAGCGCACGACGGCGAAGGCCGACAGCGCCGCCTCAAGATCCTGGCTCTGATAGTCGCGCTGCCTCGCCAGCGCGTCGCCATCGATGTCGGGAAGGCTCGGCCGCTCTTCCGTCAGGATTCGTCCCACGCGCTCCCGGTAGCCATCCTCGTCGATATCGCGCAGATGGCAGACATGCTCGACCAGCGAAAAGCCGCCATTGCCCGGCCTCCGGGTCCAGCCCTCGCGCGGGATCATCGTGACGATATCCTTGAGCTTTGAGGGCATCGCCGCGAGAGCCGCGATCCGTCCGGCGAAATCCTCGGCGGGTGCAATCAGCTGCTCGATCCGGCAGCCCAGCGCGCGGGCGATGCGCGCCGTCACCTCCAGGGTGCCCGTGCGCTCTCCGCCCTCGATCTGCGCGAGATAGGCGCGGCTGATCCCGACGACCGCGGCAAGCTGTGCCTGACTGAGGTTGCGATAGTCCCGCCAGGCGCGCACCGGATGCTGGCTCTCGGCGATTGCGCGACCGACCTGAGGCGGAAGCACGGGCTCGGTCGCCGGAGCTGCCGGATCGGCTTTCGCCGCCTCAATCAGCTCCTGGTACTGGTCCCACGGCAGGACCGCATGCTGGGCCACACCCTGCGCGTCCCGCAAGATCGTCACTTTGGGTTCGAGCATCATGGCTGGCTCCTCCTCGGATTAATGGAGGTTAGTAGCATTTCGCTACATCGTCAAATCGCAAATGAGCGAAGTGCTACTCGGCAGCCAGCGCTTCGATCTCGCCCTCGAATGCCGCGAGGATCGCCTCCCGGTCCCATTCGGCGATGGCGCGGGCCCGCGCCTTTTCTCCGAGCGCATGACGCCGCGCGCCGTCCTCGGCGAGTGCGCGCACCGCTGCAGCCATGGCGGCGGCATCCCCGGGAGGAACGGCTAGCCCCGCGCCTTCGATGGCGCGGGCGAGCGCCGTGCCCGGCGCGGCCCCTGCCACCATCGGCCTGCCGCTTGCCAGCATGAAGGCGAGCTTGGAGGGCATCACCAGATCGGCCGCATCGGGCCTCTGCGGAAGCAAGTGGAGATCGGCGGCGTTCAGCAGGTCGTTGAGCCGCGACGCCGGCTGCAAGGGCAGCCAGCGGACATGGGCGAAGCCGGCGGTGGCGGCGCGAAGCCGCGGCTCCGCCGCCCCGGCGCCAGCCAGCAGCAAGACCACGGGCGATCCCGTCAGCAGCCGGGCAACCTCGGCCAGGGTCTCCACGCCCTGCTTCTCGCCCATATTGCCGGAATAGAGCGCGACCACCGCCTCCGGCGGCAGACCGAGCTCCTGTCGCAGTCTGCTGGGGGCGGGGTGGATGGCCTGCGTGTCGACCCAGTTGGGAAAGAGCCGGCGGGCCTCAGGCGCCACCCCCTTCCCGGCGAGCTTGGCGACCATGGCGGGGGTGATGCTGCTGACCCGGTGGAAGCGCCGCAGGAGCCAGCCTTCGGTCGCGAGCGCGAAGCGCTGCAGCGGTCCGCCCGAGACGAGACCGAGGGCGAAGGCCGCGTCGATCTCGAAATCCTGGATATGGAGCCAGGCGCGAACGCCGCCCAGCGCCGCCGCCAAGCGAGCGCCGGGGGCGGTCGTCAGCGCCGGTGCGATGGCGATCAGGACGCGCGGCCGGAAGACGAGGGATTGCCAGAGGGCGACGGGGAAGCTGGAAAGAGCGAAGCTCGCCAGATGCAGGATGCGGGTCAGGCCGCGCGGCCTGGCCGGCACATAGAGGGGGCAGCGATAGACCTCGGCGCCCTCGATCCTCTCCCGCCGCCAGCGCCAGGCGGAATAGCCCGCGCCCACCTGCCAGGCGGGATAATAGGGCGGGGCCGTGACGACCCGCACCTGATGGCCGCGGGCGGCGAGCCAGGCGGCCATCTCTCCGGTGAACTTGCCGATCCCGGTTGGCTCGGGCGCGTGATTCAGGCCGTAGATCAGCAGGCGCAACGAGGGCCCGTCAGGCGAGATCGCGCTTGCCGGCCAGGATCCCGGCATAGACCTCTTCGAGGCGGAGCGCGATGTTGGCCCAATCGTAGCGCCGCGCGACTGCGGCCCGGCCGGCCTGGCCCATGCGCACCATCTGGCCCGGCTGGGCCAGCAGCGCCTGGATCTGCTCGGCGAAGGCGGCGGCCTCCGGCGGGGCGGCAAGCCCGGCGCCATCCGCCACCACCTCGCGCCAGATATTGACCCGATCCGAAATCAGCACCGGCAGACCGCAGGCCATGGCCTCGATGACCGCGATGCCGAAGTTCTCGCTGTAGGAGGGCAGCAGGAACAGGCTGGCATCCGCGAAGGCGGCGAGCTTGGCATCGCCCTGAAGCATGCCGACAAAGCTGGTGCGGGGCGCGATCCCGGCCTCGGCGACGAACCGCTCGGCCTCAGCGAGATAGCCGCCATCGGGCCCGGCGATGACCAGGTGCAGATCCTCGCGCTTCAGCCGGCCGAAAGCGGCGGCGAGGATGTCGAGCCCCTTCTTGAAATTGATCCGTCCGAGGAAGAGCAGGATCTGGCGGTTGCCGATCTCCGGATGCTTCTCGCGGAAGCTGCCCTTGGCCGGCAGGCGCGAATACTCCGCCGGGTCGAGCCCGTTGGGGATCACGACGCCGCGCGCGCCATGGACATAAGGCTCCGCCAGGCGCATCTCCTCCTCGGCGGTGTAGTGGATGGCAGCGGCCTCGGCCAGCAGGCGGTCCTGGAACCAATGGTCGAACAGAATCTTCTTCAGGCGCCGGCGCTGGAAGATATAGGGATCGAGGGTCCCATGGGGCCGCAGCAGATAGGGCTTGCGATACCGGCGTGCGAGATCGTGCACCACCCAATCGTGGAAAAGATAGAGGGAGTGGAGATGGATCACGTCGAAGCCCGGCAGCTCGGCCGCCAGCGCCCGGCGCATGGGCCAGGAGGCGAGCCAGATCTTCGGAGCCTGCAGAGGGAAGAGCCGAATGGTGACGCCGTCGCGCTGGCGCTCCCGAGGCGCCTCGGGCGGCTGGCCGAAATCGGTGGCGTAGATCGCCACCTCATGGCCGCGCCGCGCCACCGCTCGGGCCATTTCGAAGCCGGCCTTGGCCGGGCCTCCGCTCTCGGGCGCCAGATCGCCGATGACGTGGAGAATGCGCAAAGATCGTTCCCTCGGTCTGCCTTGAATGCGCACCGGTCCGCCAGTGTTCCCGGGCGGGGGCAGCCTATAGCCGATGCGCTTCGCTGTCGCCAGGCAGGTGACGGTGCTATGGTCGCGCGCCCAAGATGAGCCTCGACTCCCCTCAGGCAACTGCCGCCCATTCATGAATTCCGTCATCCATGTCGCCGCCGATCTCGGCCAGGGCGGGACCGAGCGCTCCATCGAGCTTCTGGCCACCGCGGCCGAGGGCCCCCGTGGCCAGCGGGTTATCGCCCTCGATCGCGACGGGCCGACGGGCGAGCGGCTGCGCGCCGCCGGCGTTCCTGTCCAGGTCTTCGCCGGCGATCATGCCGCCGCCGCCGAGGCCATCGCCGCCCATGGCCCGGCCGTCGCGCTGCTCAATCGCTCGGGCCGGCCGGAGGCGAAATGGACCCAGCTGATCCGGCGCCTGGCGGCCGGGCCGGTCCTGCCGCTGGAGGTGAGCCATTTCGGCTGGCTCGACCGCGGCGCGATCGCCGCCGGGCTCAAGGGCAGCTTCGCGGTCTCGGGCACGACGCTCGCCAAATATCTGCGGCAGATGTTCGGGCATTGGCCGAGTGCTGAGGAAATCGCCGCAGCACCCCTCGCGCTTGCCGCCGGCAACAACCCCGTGGCAGCCGCCCCGGCGCCGGCCGAGGATCGTGCGGCGCTACGCCGCGCGCTCGGCCTGCCGGCCGATGCTTTCATCGCCATCCGCCTCGGCCGCCCTGATCCCCGGAAGTGGAGCGACCTCCTGATCCTCCATGGGGCGCCGCTCCTGTCCGATCTGCCGCGGCTTCATCTCGTCTTTCTCTCCGCACCGGCGAACCGCCATGGCGTCATCCGCCGGCTGATGGGCAACCGCGTGACGCTGGCGCCCTTCACCAATGATCGCGCGACGGTGGCGCGATATCTCGCCGCCAGCGATGCCATGCTGCATTACGCGCGTTACGGCGAATCCTTCGGCTATGCGCTGGCGGAAGCGGCGCTGGCCGGCCTGCCCGTGATCGTGCAATCCACACCCTGGGGCGATAATGCGCAGGCCGAGCTGATCGGCGACGGCAGGACGGGATTCCTGGTCAATGACTATCCTTCGGCCCGCCGGGCGCTCGTGCGACTCGCCGCCGATCCGGCCTTCGCCCGCTCCATCGCCGAGGCAGGCGCGAAGGATATCGAGGCCCGCTTCAGCGTCGCCGCGACCTGGCGGCTTCTCACCGCCTTCATCGAGCATGCCGAGGCCGGCGGCCGCGGGCTGATCGAGGAGCCCGCCGATCTCGCGGCGGATCAGCGGGCGCGTCTGGCGGCGGGCATGGCCGGCTATGCCTCCCGCCATCCTCTGGCGCGGCGCCTGGCAACGGAGCGCCGGCTCTATCTCCGGCCCTGGTTCTGGCGGCTCAGCGCCCTCGACGCGGCGGAAATCGTCAAACGGCGACTCGCGCGATGAAGGTCATGATGTTTCTCCATGACGCCTATGGCGGCCATGGCGGCATCTCGCGCAACAACCGCGATGTGCTCGACGCGCTGGTGCAGGATCCCCGCGTTGAGCGGATCGTCGCCTTGCCGCGCATCGCGGGCGATGGCAGCGAGGCGATCCCGGCCAAAGTCGAATGGCGCGTCGCCGCCGCGGAAGGCACCCGCGCCTTCATGGCGGAGAGCCTGCGCGCCGTTGCCGCGACGCAGCCCGATCTGATCCTCTCCGCCCATATCCGGCTGCTGCCGGTGGCTTATCTGGCGAAGCTCGCGACCGGAGCACCCC
>DATFRE010000245.1:0-6712 GCA_035263545.1 Dongiaceae bacterium | reverse complement strand
TAACCGCGTCTACGTTGCATTAATTGATGAGCGCCCGCTTGATGTTGCTTACAACGCCAGCCGTCGTTTTCCTTTTCCCTCTCAGGATTCGGCTGAGGTTACCCTCATCAACATCGGCCAGCTTTGCGAAGGAGCGCAGGCCGATTTGTTCGCACCTCTGGTTAACCTGGGCTAGGAGGGCCGCGGTGTTTGCAAGCTCTATCGTTCTGACACCTTCAAGCTTCTTTGCTGCTCGATCCAGCCGGTCTCGTGCTCGGTCGGACGGCTGTACGTCGCGACGGATGATTGCCCAAAGGTGCTGTCGCAATATGCCGGCAGCCTTCGCTACCTTCGCTATCCCATGCGCTTTGAAGGCTCGACGCAGCTGCGCCAGAAAAAGCTTCCTATCCTGGGGCTCCAAGCCGTAGTCGACCTCCGCCTCCGGGTCCAGCCCAAGGTAGACTTGCTGCTCCAGCCGATCCGCCTCCTTGCCAATCAGGTTGATAGCGGCGACCTGTATGTCTCGTTCCGATCGTATACATTCACACCGTTTATTGTCTTCATTGTAAACCTCTAAGGCGCGTATACATGAATTCTATGGTTCAATCGTTAAAGCATTCTTGCTCGCATACTTAATCTTGGAGTGGTATTTACTAATAGTACTGTGACATTTGTGTTACGCAACTATTGACCACTGGGCGGCGCACACATTGTCCAAGAAAGTAGAAGCGGGCAGATGTCACCGATCCCTTGTTCGAGTGGCTGTTTCCTGATGCCCAGCGATCCGGGATACCGGCCAAGCCACATCGGGGTGATCCAAAAAAGCGGTTGTGTTGTCAGATTCGTCAAGTCGACGGGCTAACACTATACCCCCCCCGCAAGAGGGGAGGGGGAATCAGGCTGCCCTCGCCTTGCAAATCTCACGAGGCGGGGAGCGGGAGGGGGGCGGGGGCGTAGCGGTGGGTGTAGCTGCCTTCGGTGAAGTGCTGGAAGCTCTGGGGCCAGGTCCGGCCGGGCCAGACATAGTCGACCGCACCCTCGGCCGGGCGATAGACGGCGCTATAGACCGTGGCGAAGCCATGAGCTGCGTTCACCGTATAAAGGGGCTGCCCCAGGAGCGAGGCCGCAAGGCGCGGCAGGGTCATGCCGCGAGTCTCGACCAGATGCGCCAGATGCGCCTCGCGTTCGAGAGTCCGGCTCGCCGCCGCCATCTCCGGCCAGGCGATGGCCTCCTGGTGGTTGGTGCAGAGGATGCGCGCAGTGGCGGCGGGCGCGCGATCCGTTCCGGTGAAGACGGTCGCGACATCGCCGCTCCGGTCGATGACGGTCACGTTCTGGGCCATGGGCACGGGAATGGCGAGAAGCTTCGCCACCGCCTCGCTGGTGGTGCGGCAGGTCTCCAGCACATAGCGCAGCACCATGGGCATGGCGATGCCGGGACCATGGGCCTTGCGCCCGCCGAAGGTCAGGCTGACGGCGAGCCCATCCTCGTTCATGCCGTCGAGGCAGCCCCAGAAGCCTTCGCGCATGGCGATGACCCGGCGGCAGAACCAGCGGGTCATCTCCATGATGCCGGTGGTGGAGTCGCAGTCGAAATCGTAATTGCGCAGCAGCGCCGGGCCGCCGGCGCCGAGCCAGGCGGTCTGGCTGCAACCGGTGATGACCGGCGGCGGATTGACGCCGGTGAGCGCGCGATGGGCGACCTCGTCATCGCCCGCCAGCCGGCAGAGCTGGTCATAGATCTCGACGATCTCCGGCATGTAGCGCTGAAGCGTCGCGCGGGCCTCGGCGACCGACGGCCGGGCGGCAAGCCCCTCCTTCAGATACCACTCGCGGGCCGCGGGCCACTCGGCATGGAATTGCTGGCGCCAGATGGGGCCGGGCTGGGCTTCCGCCGTGGCGTGGAAGGTCTTCTGCATGCGCCCGGTTATCGCCCGGCTTCGGGCGAATTTCCAGCCCGCCCGCTCAGCGGCCGCAAGAGACGGTGAAGCTCGCCTCCGCCAGGGCATGTGGCTTGAGGCGGGCTGCAACCTCCGCCGGGCCGCTGCCGGCAGCGATGGAGGCGGCATCGAGCGCATAGAGGGTGAAGACATAGCGATGCGGGCTGCCCGGAGGCGGGCAGGGGCCGCCATAGCCCGGCCCGCCGAAATCATTCGCCGTCTGCCGGGCGCCTTGCGGCAGGTTGCTACCCGAGGCCGCGCCCGCATCCTGCGGCAGGGACCGGGCCGTGGCGGGAATGTCGTAGACGACCCAGTGCCACCAGCCGCGGCCTGTCGGGGCATCCGGATCGAAGACCGTGACGGCGAAGCTCTTCGTGCCGGCGGGCGGATCCGACCAGGCAAGGGCGGGGGAGTGATTGCCGCCCGTGCATCCGGACTGGTCGTAGATGAAGCGCGGCGCGAATTGCCCCGCGGCGAGATCGGGGCTGGCGAGCTTCAGGCCGGCGGCCTCGGCGGCCGCCGCGGAAATCAGGAGGATGGCGAGGGCGACAGCGAAGCGTTTCATGGCGCGGACGCTCAGCTCATGAATCCGGAATGCGCGAAGGATGCTGCGGCATGCCTGGCGGCATGCCTGGCGGATCAACGAAGATCAGCCCGATATCGTTGCCGTTCTGGAGAGATTTCCGTCTCGGTCTGTTCGATCCGCCGCCGCGGATCGGCCCCCCCACCCCGGCCCTCCCCCGCGAGGGGGGAGGGGGAAGTGGAGGTCAGAGCGCGGCCGGTCAGAATGAGCCGGTGCGGGGATTGAGGACGATCGCGCCGCGGCTGAAGTCGAACATCCCGTCGAGCGGGCCGGCGAGCTCGTCATAGGACTGGTCGCCGATCCGGCCCAGGCTCCAATTGTCCTCGATGAAGCGGAGGATGGAGGTCTGGTCGGTCAGGGTGTGGTCGACGAAGTTCACGCGCGCATAGGGCGAGATGACGAGGAGCGGCAGGCGCGGGCCATAGCCGCAGCGCAGCGGATAGGCGCCCGCGGCCATGCTGCCGCACTTGCCGTCGCCGTTCAGCGCGTCGACGCCGGGCACGGTGGAGCCCTTCAGGATCGGCGGCATGACATGGTCGTACCAGCCATCGGAATCGTCATAGGCGATGATGATCGCCGTGTCGCCCCAATAGGGCGAGGCCTCGACGGCGTTGACCACCGTGACGAGATAGGACTGCTCGTCGAGGGGGTTCGAATAACCGAAGCCCGCATGGCCGTCCTGATACTTCTTCGCCTTGAGGAAGGTAACCGCCGGCAGATAGCCCTGGGTGAGAGCGTCGTAGAAAGAGCTGAGATCGTATTGATGGTTCGCCTGGTCGGTCTTGCCGATCATCGCCACCGATGTCGGCGGCAAATGATGGGGATTGGCCGTCTGCTGGTAATACTCGAAAGGCTCGTGATGGGCGCTGTAGTCTTTGACCGTCTTGCCGAGGAGGTTCACCGATGTGGCGCCGCAGACCGCCTTGCCGTCCTGGTTGCCCGTGGGCTTGAAGCCGCCCGGGAACCAGCCCCAGGTGATGCCCCTGTCATTGAGCATGTCACCGACATTGCGCCCCGACATGGCCAGCAGGCCGGATTTGGGGTTGGAGCAGTCGTCGAATTGCGGGTCGGGGTCGCCGATCACCGTGCCCTGTACCACGACATCATCGCCATAGGCCTTCAGATCCGTGGGCGTCGCGCCATGGGTATTGCCGGAGACAAGGTTGATCGCGCCCGGCGTCGAGGGGCGGAAGGTCGTGTTGAAGGAATTGTCGTTCATGGCGAAGTGCTGGGCGTAGTTCCAGAGCGCCGTCACGGTGTTGCCGTCGAAATAGGCCATCACCGCGTTCGGCTCGCAGCCCTTCTCGTCGGAATAGGGCGAGGTGTTTTCGACGAACTTGTCCATCACGCCACCGTTGAAGGCCTTCTGCTCCGGCGTGTAGTCGTGATCCATGTCGCAGGTCGCGGCCTTGCTAGGCGGCAGGCGATAGGGATTGGCCTTGTTGGGATTGGCGGTCAGCAGGGCCGCGGTCAGGCCGTTGACGGTGGGCGTCCCGGGCGCGGCCTGGAAGGGCGGCTCGCCGGGCAGGTTGAGCGCGTTGGGATAGGTGCCGAAATAGTGGTCGAAGGAGATGTTCTCCTGGAACATCACGATCACATGCTTGATCGGCGTCTTGGTCGTCTGCGCTTCGCCGGGTGCGGCGGCGGCACACGCCATCAAGGCGATCGCGGCCACGGCCTGGCCAAAGCGGATTGCTGACCGAGCGTTTGTCATCCCTGTTGCTCCTGAATGGATTGGTGGATTGGAAATTGTCGAGGACCGCCCTCATAACCTGTCCTCGGTGACAGTGTAATGAAGGGCGAGACGAGGCTCCACGGGCCACAATTGGCCTGATACTACGATTTGTTGAACAACCCGCAGAACAGACGCGCGACAATAGCGGACAAGAAACTCGTGAATGGTCGGCCTTCTCCCCGGGTCAAGCCCGGGGAGACCATGACGGCAGAGAGAGCGGGGCTTGGTGAGCGCAGCCCGACAGGCTTGCGCTTTTTCGTGGGGGTCCTCAGCCGGGTTAGGCGAGATCGCGCTCCCAGGTCTGGCTGACGAGGTCGTGGCCGAAGGCGTGATGCGGCTCCTCGGCGACGAGGCGGAAGCCTGCCCGCTCGTAGATATGGCGCGCGGCATGGAGGATGTCGTTGGTCCAGAGCGTCATGCGCCGGTAGCCCGCGTGACGGGCGAAGCGGAGGCACTCCTCCACCAGCCGGCGTCCCAGACCGAGCCCGCGCGCCTTGGGCTCCACCAGCAGCAAACGGAGCTTCGCCACTTCGTCGCTCTGGCGGACCACCATCACCGAGCCCAGGATCTCCCCCTCGCGCTCGGCGATCCAGCAGCGCTCGCGCCGGGGATCGAATTCCTTGAGGAATTTGGCGGCGATCTCCGCCACCAGCGCCTCGAAGCTCTCGTCCCAACCATACTCCTCGGCATAGAGGGCGCCATGGCGGTGGACGATCCAGCCCAGATCCCCCGGCCGATGGGGCCTGAGAATATAGGGCGCGGCTGGCGCGGCCTGCTCGCCCAGCATGGATTCGATCTCGGCCATTTGGGCGACCAGACGCTTCTGGCTTGGCACCGGCAGGGCTTCCAGCATGCCGCCGATCTCCTCCTGGGAGCGGTGGTCGAGCGGGGCGAAGGCGGCCCGGCCGGCGGAAGTCAGGCTCAGCAGGCTCTGCCGGGCGTCCTCGGCGCTGGCGGCGCGGGTGATCAGGCCGCGGGCCTCGAAGCCCTTCAGGATGCGGCTCAGATAGCCGGGATCGAGGTCGAGATCGCGGGCCAGCGCGCTCGCCGTCACCGCCGCGCGCTGGGCGAGCTCGTAGAGAACACGGCCTTCGGTCAAAGAGAAGGAGGTCTTCAGGAACCCTTCCTGAAGCACGCCGATGCGGCGGGTATAGAAGCGGTTGAAGCGCCGGACAGCCGCGATGCGGGCCGGCAGCGTCGTCTCAGGCTCGAATCCCCGCTTGGCGGAGGTCATGTGCCATAGTCAATCAATTAAGTTGACTTTGTCAACATATACGCCAGCCTTTGTATAGGGCAGTATGCGCGGCGATTTCAGCAGGAGGAGCAGGTCATGGATGGATCGGGCGCGGCCATCGATCGGGCCGAGATAGCTGAGACCTATGAACGGATCCGGCCGCATGTCCGCCGGACTCCCCTGATCGAGATCGCCGGCGAGGATCTCGGCGGGGCTGCCGATGGTGCGCGCATCGCCCTCAAGCTCGAGTTCATGCAGCATGCCGGCTCCTTCAAGAGCCGCGGCGCCTTCGCCAATATGCTGCTGCGGGAGGTCCCGCCGGCGGGAGTCGCCGCCGCTTCCGGCGGCAATCACGGCGCGGGCGTTGCCTATGCGGCGCGGAAGCTCGGCCACCCGGCCCGCATCTTCGTGCCGAACATCGCTTCGCCTGCCAAGCAGGCCCTGATCCGCAGCTATGGCGCCGAGCTCACTCTGGGCGGCGAGCGCTATGACGATGTCGTGGCGGCTTGCGAGCGCTACGCCGGCGAGAGCGGGGCGCTCGAGATCCATGCCTATGACCAGCGGGAGACGCTGCTGGGCCAGGGCAGCGTCGGGCTCGAGATCGAGGCCGATGCCCCCGGCCTCGACACGCTCTTCGTTGCCGTGGGCGGCGGCGGGCTGATCGGCGGCATCGCGTCCTGGTATGCGGGCCGGGTCAATCTGATCGGCGTGGAGCCGGAGCAGGCACCGACCCTCCATGACGCGCTCGCCGCCGGAGCGCCGGTGGATGCCAAGGCCGGCGGCATCGCCGCCGATTCCCTGGCGCCGCGGCGCGTGGGCCAGATCATGTTCCCCATCACCCAGCGCCATGTCGCGCGCGTCATGCTGGTGCCGGACGAGGCGATCCGCCAGGCGCAGGAGACCCTCTGGCGGGCGCTGCGCATCGTCGCCGAGCCGGGGGGCGCCACGGCGCTCGCCCCGCTGCTCTCGGGCCTCTACCGGCCGCAACCCGGCGAGCGCATCGGCGTGCTGCTTTGCGGAGCGAACACGACGGCGGTGAATTTCGGCTGAGGCGCCTCGCTCCCGGTTTCGGAGCTGCGCCAGATCGCGTCCGAGCCATTTCTGATCTCCAGCGTGCCGTCGGCGCGACCCCCTCACCCCGACCCTCTCCCCCTTTCGGGGGCTAGTGATACGTCACCTAGCAACATATTGACATCATTAAGACCAGAGACAGAACCACATCAGATTGTATCCCTAATCAT
>DATFRE010000244.1:0-13234 GCA_035263545.1 Dongiaceae bacterium | reverse complement strand
TCGATCCGGTCGGCGACGCCGCGCTCGATGCGCCCGCTCAGCACCTGACGCCCGGCCTCGCGACCGAGATAGGTCTCCACCAGCGCCTGGGCGGTGCGGCCGAGCGAGCCGCATTTCATCGCGAGTGCCAGGAAGGGCGAGAGCCGGCGCATCGCCAGGACGTCCTCCTCGCTGAAGCCCTCGGCGCGGTCGGTCTCCCAGCCGGAATAGACGCAATCCATGTCGCCCACCGTGCCCTCGGCGGCGAAGCGGTTCATGATCCCGAGATAGTCCGTGATCCCGGCCTTGTACGACTCGCCCATCTGGGGAAATTCCAGGACCGTCTCGGGGCCGAGCCGCCGGCGCAGATAGCTCTCGCCGGTCTGGACCAGATGATAGAAGGTGCTGCGGCGGTAGCTCTCGGCGGCCTCGCCCTGGTTGGTCCGCCCATATTCGATCCGCTGGGTCTCGTTCTGATTCAGGCGCCAGCGCATGGCATGGCCCTCATAGAGCGGGTGGAGCGTGTCGATCACCACCACGCCGCCGGCGAGCGGGATGCCAGCGGCGCGCAGGCGCTCGCAATAGCCGGCCATCATTTCCGTCTCCGGACGGCCGGCGAGTCCTGCCTTGGTGATCCAGGTGGAGAGTTCGAGAAGCTTGGCTTCCTGCATCGCTCCCTCCGTCAGCCGATACGGGCGGCGGCCCCTCCCGTCTTGGCGCGACGATATCGGGCGAGCTGCCTGTCCGCCAGCACGCCGATCAGGATCACCGTGCCCATGACGGCGAAATTGAGCGAGCTCGGAATGCCCAGGAGGTTGACGAGATTCTGCAGGATCTGGAGCAGCACCGATCCCAGCACGATTCCCAGCACCGAGCCCTCGCCGCCCCGGAGCGAGCATCCGCCCAGCACCGCCGCGGCGATACCGTAGAGCTCGTAGAAATTGCCGTGGGAGGCCGGCGAGATCGAGCGGGTGTACATGGCGAAGAACACGGCCGCAAGCCCCGCCAGCCCGCCGCAGATGACATAGGCCGCGATGATCACCCGCTCGGTCCTGATCCCCGAATAGCGGGCCGCTTCCTCGTTCTTGCCGACCGCGAAGAGGTAGCGCCCGAAGACCGAGCGATGCAGCACCACCCCCATGACGATGGCGACCAGGATGAAGGTGACGAAGCTGTGGGGGATGCCGAAGCTGCGACCGGCGGCGAGCCATTCGAGCGTCGGGAAGCTCTGGCCGAATTGGAAGCCGGCCGTCCCGTCATCGGTGTACCAGCGCGCGACCCCGCGATAGATCAGCAGGCCGCAAAGGGTGACGACGAAGGGCTGCAGGCGCAGCCGGGCGATGAGGAAGCCATGGGCTGCCCCGATCAGGATGCCGGCAAACACCATCAGCAGGGCGGCCACCGCCCAGTTGACGTTGTAGGTGACCAGGAGGTCGATGAAGATCACCCCGAGGAGCGCGAAGACCGAGCCGACGGAGAGCTCGATGCCCCCGGTGATGATGACGAACCCCTCGCCGATGGAGAACAGGCCGAAGAGCCCGATGAGATTGGCCGTATTGCCGATATTGATGGGCGAGAGGAACCGGGGGTTCAAGATGGCCGTCACCGTTCCGACCACGAGGATCAGAATGAGGAGCCCCAGATCCTTCTTCAGCATGGCATCCCCGGTCCCGGCAGGCGGTGTTCAGTGGAGCGTATGGCCGACGGCAAGCTCCAGCACATTGTGTTCGCTGAACTGCCCGCGATCAAGGAAGCCGCTGATGGAGCCCTCATGCATCACGGCGATGCGGTCGCTGACCCCGATCACCTCCTCCATGTCGCTGGAGATCATCAGAATGGCCACGCCCGAATCGGCCAGGCCGCGCATGAGCTGATAGATCTCGTTCTTGGCCCCCACATCGATGCCCCGGGTCGGCTCGTCGAAAATGATGCAGCGCGGCCGCATGGAGAGCCATTTGGCCAGCACGGCCTTCTGCTGATTGCCGCCCGAGAGCGTTCCCACCTCGGTGGCGACGCCGGGGGTCCGGATCCTGAGCTTCTGGCGCTGGCGCTCGGCATTGGCGGCCTCGAGCCCGGTGCGAATGATCGTTGCCCGGGCATAGGATTCGAGGTCGGGAAGCGAGATGTTCCCGGTCAGCGAGACGTCGAGCAGCAGAGAGAGCTTCTTGCGGTCTTCCGGCACCAGATAGATGCCGCGCCGGATGGCCTCCCGCGGCGAGCCCAGGGCGATGGGCGATCCGTCCAGCTTGAGGCCGCCGGCGACGGGGCGATCGATGCCGAACACCACCCGCGCGAGCTCGGTCCGACCCGAGCCCACGAGCCCGGCGAGGCCGAGGATCTCGCCGCTGCGGACTGCGAGGCTCACCTGTTGGGCCGGATAGGTCGTGGTGCGGAGCTCGACCAGCTCGAGGGTGGCGGCGCCCGGTGCTGCTGCCGGCGGGATATAGAGGGATTTGAGATCGCGCCCGATCATCAGGCGGATCATGGCCGGGGGGTCGATCTCGGCCCCGCGCAGCTCGCCGACGGTCCTGCCGTCGCGCAGCACCACGACCCGGTCGGCACAGCGTTTCACCTCGCCCAGCCGGTGGGAGATGAAGATGATGCTGACGCCGCTCCTTTTGAGATCGGCGATGACCCCCATCAGCCGGTCGGTCTCCGAGAGGGTGAGGGAGGAGGTCGGCTCGTCCATGATGACAAGGCGCGCGTCGAGGGAGAGGGCTTTCGCGATCTCGAGGAGCTGGCGCTGGGCGAGCGAGAGCTCCGCCACCGGCGCATCGGGCCCGAAATCGGCGCCGACTCGGGCCAGGAGCTCGCGGACCTTCACGCGCATCGCTTGACGGTCGATCAGCCGCAGCGGCCCGCCATAGCGCGGCTCGCGGCCAATGAAGACATTCGCGGCAGCGTCGAGATTGTCGAAGAGGTTCAGCTCCTGATGCACGAAGGCGATGCCGCCGGCAATCGCCTCGCGCACGGAGAGGGCCCGGCGGTCCTGCCCGTCGAGGCGAATCCGCCCGGCACTGGGTTCCACCACCCCGCCGAGGACCTTCATGAGAGTGCTCTTGCCGGCGCCGTTCTCGCCGATCAGCCCGACGACCTCGCCGCGGCCGAGCGTGAAGCTGACCGCATCCAGGGCGGTGACGCCCGGATAGGTCTTCGTGATCTCCTGGAGCTCGAGAAGGGGTTCGACCATAGGCCCGAAGCGGGCCGGCGCCATCCGCAGAAATGGCGCCGGCCGCGCGTTGCCGGATGATCCTACTTGGCGCCGGTGCGCTGCTTCAGCTCGGCCCAGAAGGGATCGACATTGGACTGGTCGATGATCTTGGTCGGGATGATGATGAGGCCGTTGGCCGGAATACCCGACTTGTCGCCCTCGAGATACTTGGCCATCAGCTTCATGCCCTGATAGCCCCATTCATAGGGCTGCTGCACAACGGTGCCGACGATCGTGCCTTCCTTGACCCCGCCGAGGGTGATGGGATCCTCGTCGAAGCCGATGACCTTGATGCTGCCGAGCTTGCCGGCCTCGTGGAGGGCCTCGTAGATGCGCGGCGTATTGTAGGAGTAAATGCCGACCATGCAGTCGATGTCCGGATACTTCGCCAGCGCGTCCTCGACATTGCGCTTGGCCCGGGTCTGGTCGATGTCGTCGCCGCGCACATCGATCAGTTCGACCTTGGAGCCGGCGATGGCTTGCTTGATGCCCTCGATGCGCTCGCGGGCGTTGTCGGCTTCGAGCAGGCCGACGAAACCGATGCATTTGCCGCCGTTCGGCAGGGCCTTTAGCATCAGGCTGCCCGCCTGCTTCCCGGCATCGGAGTTGGAGCTGCCGATATAGGCGATGCGCTTGGATTGCGGCGCATCGCTATCGGTGGTGAAGAGCAGCGTCTGGCTCGCAATCTTGTCGAGACCTTCCGTCTGGTGCTTGGGATCGACGGCGCTCACCATGATTCCGGCGACGCCTGCGGCGACGAGGTCATCCATCAGCCGCTGCTGAATCGCGGCGGCGGATTGCTCGGGGTATTTGAGCTGAAGCGTGTAGTTGGGCAGCTCTTCCTGCGCCTTCTTCACCCCGGCCTCGGCATTCTTCCAGAAATCAGAGGCGCCATTGACGACGAAGACGAGGGTCTTCTTGTCCGCCGCCATTGCGCCGGAGGCGGTGGAGAGCGCCAGGACGGCGGCAATACCGGCAAGTAGGATGCGCTTCATCGGATATCCTCCCGTTGTCAGCTCTTTTGAGATCGGATTGCACGGCCGAACCCGGAGGGCCCGGCCGCCGTCGTCGAGATGACTCTTGGGGCCGCAATGCGTCCCACGACCCCGTCCCAGACTCATAATCATTTATCATACAAAAGTCCACCATGGCGGCGGAAATGCGGCCCTATTGCACGGCGATCGCCTCGACCTCGACCAGGTATTGCGGCCGACCCAGCCCTGCCACGAGGACCAGAGTCCAGGGCGGCAGCAGCCCGCCGACCGCCTCGCGATGGACCTCGTAATAGGGACGCACATGCTCGCGCCCGACGACATAGGAGGTGAGCTTCACGAGATCGGCGATGCCCATGCCGCCCTCCGCCAGGATTGCCCTGATGTTGGTCCAGGTCTGACGCGCCTGCTCTGTAATGTCCGCGGCGATGCTGCCGTCCGGCCGCTCGCCGATCTGGCCCGAGAGATAGAGTGTCCGCGCCGGACGCTCCACCAGCACGGCATGGTTATAAGCGCTAGCGGGCCTGGCGATCCCGCCCGGATTAATGACACGTCGCATGATGGGGCTTCCTCTCCTGGTGAGTTCCGGCCGCATTCCACCGGTTTCGTCCTCCCAGCGAAAGCCGGGACTCCGGGGCGGCGCGCGCAGCCTCCAACCCTGACGAGAGCGAAGAGCGTGGGAGATCGCTCAATAGAATTGGAACGAATATTCCATCTAGGTTGCATTTTCGGTTGACTTCGACCGCAGCCTCCTGTTCAATTTCACGAAATTGCATCGTTCCAAACGGGGGGCGGAATGAAACGGCTGCGGGTAGGCCTGGTCGGCGCGGGGCTTGTGGGGCAGGCCGAGCATGCCTTCTATCTTTGGGAGGAGCGGGAGCGCTTCGACTTCGTGGCCTTGGCCGATGCCTCGGCCTCGGTGCGCCGCGCCGTCGGTCAGCGCTACGGAATCGACTCCCTCCACGCCGATATCCAGGGTCTCCTGGGCGCCAAGCTCGATGCGGTGGTTATCGCCGCGCCCGACGCCTTCCATCCTGAGCTCGCGATCGGAGCGCTGGAGGCGGGCCTCCATGTGATGTGCGAGAAGCCGCTGGCGCTCACCCTCGCCGGGTGCGATCGCATCGCCGCGGCGCGCGACCGCGCGGGCCGTGTGCTCCAGGTCGCATACATGAAGCGCTACGACCCCGCCTATCGCCGGGCGCTCGATCTGCTGCCCGGCCGAATCGAAGACGTGAAGCTCATCTCCGTCGAGGTCAACGATCCGGATCAGGATCCCTTCGTCGCGCATCTGCCCATGACGCTGCCGGACGACATCCCCGCGGCGCTGCGTGACCAGGCGCGCCGCGAGACGGCGGCCCAGCTCCGCGAGGCGGCCGGCGGGCCGCTGGACGAGGCCGGCGCGCGCGCGCTCGGCGGCGGATTCCTCTCTTCCCTGGTCCATGACGTCGCCGTCGTCCACGGCATGCTGGCGCATATGGGCGCGGAGCTGCCGGGCGAGGCCGATCATGGCGCGCTGTTCGATGGCGGCCGCGGCGTCGAGTTCGGCTTCGCTCTGCCGGGGGGCGGGCGGGTCAGGATGGCGCATCTCAATCTTCCTGGCTTGCCCGACTATACGGAGCGCGTGACGGTCTATGCCGCCGATCGCATCGTCGAGCTTACCTTTCCCTCGCCCTATCTCCGCCATCTGCCGACCCGGCTCGTGCTGAAACGCGGCGCAAAGGGCCATGCACTCGAGCAGACGGATTTTCGCGCCAGCTACGAGGAGGCCTTTCGCGAGGAGCTGCGGGCCTTCCACGCCGCGGCCACCGGCGAGGGGCCGGTCGAGACTCCGATCGAGCAGGCGCGGCGCGACGTCCAGCTCCTGATCTCGGGATTCAAGAAGGCGCGCGCAACAAAACCAGCTTTTGAAAAGGTGACGGCATGAGGATCGGCGTCTATTCGGATTCCCTGCCCAAGCTCAACCGGCGCCAGCTCTTCGCCTGGTGCGCCGAGCGCGGCATCAGCGATATCGAGCTGGGCGTGGGGGCCTGGGGCCCCTGGCCACGGCCGCATCTGGACATCGCCACCATCGGCGAGCGGGCGGAACGCGACCGTCTGGCAGGTGAGCTGCGCGAGCATGGGATCCGGCTCGCCGCGGTCAACGGCGCCGGCAATCTGCTGCATCCCGATCCCGCCAAGCGCAAGGCCGCCCAGGCCCGCTTCCGCGCCGCGGTGGAGCTCGCCGTTGCCCTCGGCGCCAAGCGCGTGGTCACCATGAGCGGCTGCCCGGCCGGTGCCGGCGGCGGCGCGCTCAGCATTTTTCCTTGCTGGGCGACCTCGGCCGATGACGAGCGGATCTTCGACTGGCAGATGGAGAACGAGGTCGGCCCCTTCTGGCGCCAGACCAGCGACTGGCTCGCCAAGGAGGCGCCGGAGGTCATGGTCTGCCTGGAGATGCACCCCGGTGTCACGGTCTTCAGCGCCGCCGGCTTCGAGGCGCTGGCCCGCCATACCGGGCGCAATATCGGCCTCAACATGGATCCGAGCCATTTCTGGTGGCAGGGCATCGACCCGCTGACGGTCATCGAGGCCCATGGCGACCGCATCGGCTGGGCCCATGGCAAGGACACGCTGCTCTATCCCGAGCGCATTCGCCGCCATGGCGTGCTGCATTTCGCCCCGCCTTCCGATCCCGCCAAGGCCCCCTGGCATTTCGCGCCGGTGGGCGAGGGCCATGACGACGCCACCTGGACCGCCCTCATCCGGGCGCTGAGAGCCGCCGGCTATGACGATGTGATCTCCATCGAGCATGAGGACCCGCGCTATGACGGGGAGGAGGGAACGATGCGTTCCCTGCAGGGCCTGCGCAGCGCCTTGGCGCCCATCGAGGCGGCTGCGGCGTGACCACGCTGCTCGACGTTGCGAGGCGCGCCGGCGTCTCCAAGTCGACGGTCTCCAATGTGATCCGCGGCGCTGCGCTGGTCGCCGAATCGACGCGGCTCAGGGTCGAGCGTGCCATCGCCGATACCGGCTATCATCCCAATGCCATCGCCCGGGCACTCAAGGCCCGCACCAGCAAGGCGATCGGCATCGTCGTGCCGGACCTGACCAATCTGTTCTATGCCGGGCTGGCAGTGGGCGTGGAGCGGGCCGCCAATGCGCTGGGCTATGCCGTCCTGGCAACCCATACCGAATGCTCGCCGGCGACCGAGGCCGAGACGGGCCGCGCCCTGATCGAGCGCCAGGTCGATGGCGTCGTCATCGGCGGCATATCGCTGGGATCGACCTTGCCGACGGTGCTGCTCGACCGCGGGATTCCGGTAGTCCTGGCCTCCCTGGGGGAGCCCGACGATCTGCGCCTCGGCGCCATCGATCATGACGACGAGGTGGCGATGGAGGAGATCGTCGCGCATCTCTACGAGCTCGGCCACCGGCGCGTCGCCTTCGTGGCGCAGGAGTTGCAGGAACAATCGGGGGAGCGCCGCCGCCTCGCCTTCACCGAGGCGCTCGCCCGCCGCGGCCTTGAGCCCGTTGATATCTATGGTGGCGCCACCGCTGTGGTCGCCCATAACGACATGCTGGCCATCGCCACCATCGACCGGCTGGAGCGCCGCGGGCTCAGGGTCCCCGAAGATGTCTCCGTGACCGGCTATGACGATGTCCCGCTGGCTTCGCATCACCGGATTCAGCTCACCACCGTGCGCTCCGATGCACTCGAGATGGGCCGGCGCGCCGTCGAGCTGGTCGTGAAGGCGGCCCTCGAGGGGCGCCCCGTTGCCCATCGCGAGACACAGAGCAACCCCCTGGTGGTTCGCCGCACCACCGCCAGGGCGCCGAAGGAGAGGCCCGCAGCATGAGCGATCTGCACAGGCTGCGCTGCGACGACCCGATCTCGATCGAGGATGAGGATGATCCGCGCTATGATGGCGAGGAGGGGACCGAGCGCTCCCTCGCCGGGCACCGCCGGGCCCTCGGGCAGCAAGGGAGCGGCGTCTAGATGGATGTTCGCTACCAGCAGGTCTCCAAGGCGTTCGGCGCGTTTCAGGCGCTGGCACCTCTCGACCTGCATGTCCCTGACGGGAGCTTTCTCGCGTTCCTCGGGCCCTCGGGATGCGGCAAGACCACGGCGTTGCGCTTGCTGGCCGGGCTCGAGCGGCCGACCGGCGGGCGCATCTATATCGGCGAGCGCGACGTGACCTTCGCGGCCACCAAGGACCGCGACATCGCCATGGTGTTCCAGAGCTACGCGCTCTACCCGCATCTGAAGGTGGCCGACAACATCGCCTACCCGCTTCGGGTCCGCAAGGTCGCGCCTGCCGAGCGCGCCATGCAAGTGCGCAAGGTGGCGGAGCTCCTGGGGCTCGGCGATTTCCTCGAGCGACGTCCGGGGCAGCTCTCGGGAGGTCAGCGCCAGCGGGTCGCCCTTGCCCGCGCCATCATCCGGCGCCCGCAGGCCTTCCTGATGGATGAGCCACTGTCCAACCTGGACGCACAGCTGCGGCTCCAGATGCGCATCGAGATCAAGCGGCTGCAGCGCGAACTCTCGGCGACGATGCTCTATGTCACCCATGACCAGGTCGAGGCCATGACCATGGCCGACCGCATCGCGGTGATGCACAAGGGGCAGCTCCAGCAGCTGGCGACGCCGGCGGAGCTGTATGCGCATCCGGCGAACCTCTTCGTCGCGACCTTCTGCGGCTCGCCGCCGATGAACATCCTCTCGGGCGAGATCACGGACGGGGCGTTCCGACGGCAGGCGGGCAGCCTGCCGCTGCCGGCGGCCACCCATTCCGGCCCGGTGAAGCTCGGCTTCCGCCCCGAGCACGCGACGCTGGCCGAGCCGACGGCGAGCGGGGCGCTTCCCGGCGAGGTCTATGTCGTGGAGCCGCTCGGCAACGAGACGCTCGTGACGATCGCCCTCGGCGATGCGCTCGTGAACATCCGGCAACCGGCGGATTTTTCGATGCCGATCGGCAGCCGCTGCGGGGTCCGGCCCGCGGCGCGACACCTGCACTTGTTCGACGATGCGACCGGAGAAGCACTCAAGTCCGCGTTTCGACCACCGTCTGACCAGCCCGGGTTGATTCATTCGACCCAAATCAAACAGGGAGGAGTTCTATGAGCGACAAGATCAAGAACACCGACAAGCTACTGAAACGGCCCCTGCGCCGCCGCGACGTCCTCAAGCACAGCCTCGCTGGCGCCGCTCTGGTGGCCGGCAGCGGCATCTTCGCGCCGCGGATCGTCCGTGGGGCGGGCAACTCGATCACCATCGGCAGCTTCCAGGACAATGCGATGGCGCCGTTCCGCGATTACTTCGTCAAGGAATTCGCGAGCAAGACCGGCATCGCCGTCAACTACAACGAGACCAACTACGACACCTGGTATCAGAACTGCAAGAACGACGGGCTCAACAAGACCGGCGCCTACGACATCTATGTGATGGACGACAACTGGGTGCCGGAATTCGCGGCCGGGAAGATCGTGCAGAGCCTCGACCAGCTCGGCCTCAAGGCCAATCCGGACATCCTGCCCAAGGGCCTGGAAATGGGCCTGTGGCCGCCGAAGTCCGGACCGCGAATGAAGGACTTCGCGAACGCGACGCCCGAGCTCTATTCGCTGGTCATCATCGACGATGTTGAGATCCTCTACTACCGCAAGGACCACTTCCCGACGCCGCCGAAGACCTGGGACGACATCTACGCCGTGGCGAAGACGACGAAGGCGCCGGACATGTACGGCTGGTCGCCCCGCGGCGTGAAGGGCAACCCGATCATGCAGACCTACCTGCCCCTGCTGAACGCCTATGGCGGCAACTTCGCGAACAATGACTGGACGCCGGGCTTCGCCGGGCCGGAAGGCGTCGGCGCGCTCTCCCGTCTGTTCAGCTTCATTCCCTATATGCCCGAGGGCGTAGTGGAATACGACACGAGCCAGTCAGTCCAGCTGATGCTTGAGGGCAAATGCACGGCGCTGACCGAGTATACGGGCACCTGCCAACGCGTGGACGATCCGAGCTCCTCGAAGGTCGTGGGCATGATCGACATGGCGAGGACGCCGGCGCAGGTGAAGTCCGGGCCTGCCATCGGTACCTTCATCGCCAGCGTCGCTTCGGGCGCCAAGAACCCGGAAGGCGCGGTGAAGTTCCTCGAGTGGTTCACCTCGAACGACACCCAGCTCGAGTTCGCCCGCAAGTATGGCGGTGCTGCGGTGACGGGCACGGCGCTCAACGATCCGGAGGCCGTGGGGAAGCATCGCTGGCTGCCTGCGATCGCCGATGCCGTGAACAACTCGGTCCAGAAGCCAAGGACGCCGGACGAGCCGAAGATGGAAGACATCCTCGGTACCGCGCTCAACGAGGCGCTCGTGGAGGCCATCGCGGCGAAGGCGAACTACGACGCCATCGCCCAGAAGCATCTCTCGGCGGCGGCCGACCAGATCACGGCCTATCTCAAGCAGCAGGGGGGCTATTTCTAAGCCTTGGCCCTCGCCGTCGACATCGTCGCGGAACGCGAGAGCAGGGGACGGCAGCGGCGCGCCGCCGCCGTCCCCTACCTCCTGCTCCTTCCGGCGGTTCTCGCTCTTGCGGCCGTCTCCCTCTATCCGGCCTTGGACGGAATCAATGCCAGCCTGCACCGATTCCGGTACGGGCTCGATAAGGGTTTCGCGGGCCTGGACAACTATGCCGTCGTCTTTGCCGACCCCCTCTTCTGGCAGGCGATCGCGACCACGGCGATGTTCGTCGTCATCGTCGTCGCGATCGAGACTCTGCTCGGCCTTCTGCTGGCGCTGCTCGTGGCGCGCGAGCTCTACTTCGCCGGCCCCATACGGGTCATGCTGATCCTGCCGATGACGATCGCGCCCGTCGTCGTCGGCGTCATCTGGCGCCTGCTCTACGCCTCGGATATCGGCATCGTCGATCCCCTCTTCCAGGCCCTGGGGATGGGCGCGCCGCATGTGCTCGCCCATCCGACCAGCGCCTTTCTCGGCATCGTCGCGGTCGATGTCTGGGAATGGACGCCGCTGCTCTTCCTCATCATCCTCGCCGGCCTGCAATCGATGCCGCAGGATCCGATGGAGGCGGCCCGGGTCGACGGGGCCAGCCGCCTGCAGATCTTCTTCCACCACACCTTGCCGCTTCTGCGTCCCGTGCTCCTCGTCGCCATCGTTCTGCGGACGATCGATGCGGTCGGGACCTTCGACCAGATCTTCGTGCTGACCAAGGGCGGCCCGGGGACTGCGACCCAGCTGATCTCCATCTATGCCTACAACACGGCCTTCCTGTTCAACCAGTATGGAAGGGCCATGGCGATGCTAATCGGCGTCCTCGCCTTCCTGATCGTGCTGATGACGGCGGCCGTGCGGCTGATGCGGCGCACCTCGGAGAAGATCGAGTGACCCCCCGCGAACGGCTCGGCCAGGTCCTCGTCTACCTCGCCCTTGCGGTCGCGATCCTGCTCGCGCTCTTCCCCTTCTGGTGGATGGTCGATACCTCGCTGAAGCGGCCTGTCGACATCTTTTCGGGCGTGGCACTCTGGCCGCAGCAGATCACGCTCGACAACTACCGCCGTCTCATAACGGACTACCACTTCGGCTATTTTCTCCTGAACAGCCTGATCGTGGTGGCCGCGGCTGTCACGGTGAGCCTCGTCCTGGGCACGCTCGCCGCCTATGCGCTGGCCCGGTTTCAGCTGCGCTTCGGCGTCCGCAAGATGGCGCTCTATCTGGTCCTCTTCGTCAGGATGCTCCCGGGCATCATGCTCTGCGTCCCGCTCTATATCGTGCTGGCGCAATGGGGCCTCCTGAACACGCGCCTCGGCCTGATCCTGATCTATGCCGGCCTCAACACGAGCTTCGTCGTCTGGATGATGCAGAGCTTCCTCGAGGAGATCCCGCGCGACATCGAGGAGGCGGCCATGGTCGATGGCGACTCCCGGCTCGCGGCACTCTGGCGTATTGTCATGCCGCTGGCGGCGCCCGGCCTGATCGCCACCTCGATCTTCAGCGTGATCACCACCTACAATGATTTCATCATCGCGCTGACGCTGACCTCGACACCGGCCGCGCAGACCATCCCGGTCGGCGTCTCGACGCTGATTGGCAAGATCGAGATCCAATGGGGCCCGATGGCGGCGGCGGGTGTCGTCGGCGCCCTGCCGATCGTGATCTTCGCCCTCGTCGTCCAGCGCAATTTCGTGCGCGGGCTGACGCTGGGCGCGGTAAAATGAACAACGGGCCGAACGGCACGACGCTCTAAGCGAATGCCCTTATACCATTAATGTTATTTTTTGACATCGGTCGCAATTTACGGGCCTTAATATTATCCCGTGTTAAATCGCCCCGGCTGCCTCGTCGTGCAGCCGGGTACCACAAGAAATCGCGGGGAGGCGGCAATGGCAGAGAATCTGCAGCAGTATTGCTTTTGCCTGACAGCGGCGCAATTGCCGCCAGAAGATCGCGCGAAGCTGGCGCAGCGCAGGGCCGCACTGCTGAAGAATGCCAGTTGGCAGACTGGCGACCAGATCACCATCCGCTTCCTCGAGGGCGACCCGGGGCTGCAGGCGCGGGTCCGCAATGTGGCGTCGGAGTGGATGAAGGTCGCCAATCTGAACCTCGTTTTCACCGACCAGGCGCCGACCGACATCCGCATCGCCTTCCAGCAGGGCAACGGCTCCTGGTCATATATCGGCACGACATGCCGGCAGATCGCCGAGCCGCAGCCGACGATGAACTATGGCTGGCTGACGCCGGCTTCGGCCGAGCAGGAGGTGCGCCGCGTGGTGCTGCACGAATTCGGCCATGCCATTGGGCTGATCCATGAGCACCAAAACCCGCAGCACGCCATCAGCTGGAACAAGCCTGCGGTCATCCATGATCTGTCGGGGCCGCCGAACAATTGGGACGAGGCGACCATCGACACGAACATGTTCAAGTTCTATCAGCCCGGCGAGGTCGACGCGACCGATGTCGATCCGGTCTCGATCATGATGTATCCCATTCCCAAAACCTGGACGACCGACGGCTTCTCCGCCGGCATGAATGGGGAGCTTTCGGACATGGACAAGAGCAAGGT
>DATFRE010000243.1:0-7438 GCA_035263545.1 Dongiaceae bacterium | reverse complement strand
GCCGGTGATGTAGGTGAGCGGCCGAAGCTCTCGTACTTCGAACCGCTCGCCGCCCCAGGGCCAGAGGAGGTCAAAAGCGACGCTGCACGCGGCGGCCGGCGCGAGCAGGCGCGCGAGCTCGCTCACGCTCGGCGCTTGTCCCTGCGCGAGGCCTCGCCTCAGGCCGCGGATCTTCTCCACCATGCCGGCCAGCTGGCCGAGACGCCCTTCGAGGATCGCCTGGTGGGCGGCCAAAGCCGGCTCGAGTCCGCTCGGGTCCCCATCGAGCACCCGCGCCACCTGGTCGAGGCTGAAGCCCAGAGCGCGCAGGGCGACGATCTCGGCGGCGCGCTCCATCTCGCTCGGACCATAGGCCCGCCATCCCGCGGCGCTGCGGATCGGGGCAACCAGTCCGCGCTGCTCGTAGACCCGCAGGGCTTTGACCGACACACCAAGCCGCCTGGCGGCTTCGGATGGGCTCAGGTATTGCGCAGAGGAGCTCACGAATCACCTCGTCGTCGGCGGACCGCCTCCTTATCGGGGCGGTCCCAGGGGCCGGGTCAAGAGGGATGTTCGCTCCTGCATTTCTGGTTTGGGCCCCATTGCTCTTTCAACAACGCGTGATCCCCCGATGCTCTTTCCGCGAGCATCGGTCAATGACAGGATGTAGCCCTCAGCTGGGAGGATCCGATGGATGTGTCGCGCAAGGCAATGAATGCGCCGGCCGAAGAGACGCTCGACCCGGATGACTGGTCCGAGGTGGAGACGCTATCGCATCAAATCATCGAGGATGCCGTCCGCCATTTGCGCGATGTCCGCGACCGCCCGGTCTGGCGGGAGGTGCCGCAGGAGGTAAAGGCGTTCTTCGCATCCCCCTTGCCGCGATCGCCGGCGCCGCTGGCGGGCGTCTATCGCGAGGTCGTGGACAAGGTGATGTCCTATCCCATGGGCAACATCCATCCGCGCTTCTGGGCCTGGTACATGGGCTCGAGCAATTTTACCGGGGCGCTGGGAGATTTCCTGGCCGCCATCCAGGGCTCGAACCTCGGCGGCGGCAATCATGCCGCCGCCTATATGGACCAGCAGGTGGTGGACTGGTGCAAGGAGATCATCGGCTTTCCCGCTTCGGCCAGCGGCGCGCTGGAAACCGGCGGCTCGATGGCCAATGTCATCGGCCTCACCGTAGCGCGCAACGTGAAGGCCGGGATCGACGTGCGCGAGGAGGGTGTCGCGGCCATCGCCAAGCCGTTGCGCTTCTATGGCTCCGATCAGATTCACAGCTGCCATCGCAAGGCCATGGAGGCGCTGGGGTTGGGGAATCGGGCCCTGCGGCGCATTCCGACGGACAGCGCCTTGCGGATCGATCTCACCGCTTTGAGGGCCGCGATCGCGGAGGATCGCAAGGCAGGCTTCCAGCCGGCCTGCGTGATCGGAACGGCCGGAACGGTGAACACCGGCGCGATCGACGATCTGCAGGCTCTCGCAAATCTGGCCGAGGAGGAGGACCTCTGGTTTCATGTCGATGGCTGCATCGGCGCGCTGATCGCCATCGCGCCCGCCAATGCCTATCGTGTCGCCGGGATCGAGCGTGCGGATTCCGTTGCCCTCGATCCGCATAAATGGCTGCACGCGCCGTTCGAGGCCGGTTGCGCCCTGATCCGGGATGCAACAGCCCATCGCTGCACATTCGCGGTTACACCGGAATATCTGCAGGCGACGACCCGTGGGGTCGCATCGGCCAATTGGCTGCACGAATATGGCCTGCAGACCTCACGCGGGTTCCGGGCGCTGAAGGTCTGGATGGCGCTCAAGGAGCATGGCATCGAGAAGTTCGGCCGCCTGATCGACCAGAACATCGAGCAGGCCCGCTATCTTACCGCGTTGATCGAGAGCGAACCTCATCTGGAGCTGGCCGCACCGACGAATATCAATATCGTCTGCTATCGCTACCGCCCCGATGAGAGGAGTGCCGGGGAGATGAAGGCGCTCAACACCGAGATCATGCTGAGGCTGCAGGAACAAGGCATCGCCGTGCTCTCGGACACGACGATCAAAGGCGAGCATTCTCTGCGCGTAGCGATCAACAATCACCGGACCCAGCGCAGCGATCTCGATCTGCTGATCCGGGAAACGATCCGCATCGGCGATGAGGTCGTGAAGGCGGGACCGGCTGCCTAGCATCCACTGTCGGGCAGCTTCGCAGTCTCTCGATCAAGGTGAGTAGTGGGTGAAGATGAAGTCGCGATCCTTGACAGCCTGATGGCAGGGAAAGCAGGTTTTCATCCCTGCCTCAGGGCTGGGTTTGCCGTCCTTATCGAATGACGCGTAGCCCCAGCCACCGGTCGCGGCGTACTTTACCGAGTCCTTGACCATGAACTGGAGATAGGAATCCGTCGGGGCGCCGGCCACGAAAGATTGGGCACGGCCGAAGACCTTGTTGTTTTCCTCCGACGGAACATAGCTCCAGGCGATTCGGCCAACGATGGCGCCTTCCGGGAAGGGGAGCTTTCCTGCCCGATATGCGTTGATGGCGAGATCATTCCCCAGAACAGCGCGAATATCATTGAGGTCGCCCTCTTCATGGGCCACCGAGACCACCTTCCAGTCGCGGTATCCGGCGGGGATCTCGGTTACGAAGATCGGGGCGGCGCTTTGAGCCGTCGCGCGGCGAGACATGATCGCCGGGAAGGCCACAACGCCCACGAGTGTTGCAGCTGCCACCAGTAAAAGAGCGATTGGTTTCATGACAACCTCTCCTTCCAAAATGCAATTCCCCGGATGACCTCGGAAGTGGAGCAGATTATAGCGATCTTCCGGACTGCCGGCGAACCCTGACCCGAGATGGGCGAAAGTCCCGAGGTGCCTCTAGAGCGTCATCGATCTCGGATTGCCGGAGAGGAACTCCATGCGGCAGAACTCGACGAAGGCCTGGGCGGTGGCCGGGAGAGGCTGATCGCGGGCCCAGGCGAGGCCGACATCCATGGTGGGGACGGGCTGGGCGATGTCGCGGGATTCGAGCTTGTCGCCCTCCAGCGACCAGGGGCGGTAGACCATGTCGGAGAGAATGGTGACGCCGGCGCCCGTTGCCACCAGGCTGCGCACCGCCTCCACGGAATCGGTCCGGAAGGTCACGTTGGGCCGGAGATTGTGCTTCGACCAGTAGGAGAGCGTCGTCTTCGCCGCCTCGTCGATCAGGAGCTGGATATAGGGCTCCTTGGCGATGTCGCGCAGCGTCACCCGGGGCTTCGCCAGCAGCTGGTGGTTGGTCGGGGTCCAGAGCCGCCGGCGCGATTTCGCCAGTGTCTCGGTGGAGAGCTGGCTGCGGTGCTGCAGGTTGGAGACCAGGAGGATCCCGAGATCGAGCTGGCGCGTCACGAGCTGCTTCTCGATGACGCTGCGGTCCAGCTCCCGGATCACGACATCCACATCCGGAAAGCTCCGGCGGAAGCGCGCCAGGGGTGCGGCGAGGAAATAGCCGGCCACGGTGATGGTGACGCCGAGGGAGAGCCGGCCCTGGACCTGGGCCCGGTTCCGGCCGATGGCATGGGTGGCGGCGGTGACCGCCGAGAGGATGTTGCGGCCATGCTGGAGGAAGACATAGCCGTCATAGGTCACCTTGATGCCGTCGCGATGGCGCGTGACCAGCCGCGTCCCGGTCGCCTCCTCGAGCTCCTGGATTGCCTCGGTGATGGCCGAGGGGGAGATGCCGACGGCGGAAGCGGCGGCGACGATCTTGCCGGCCTCGGCGGCGGCGACGAAATAGCGGATCTGGCGGATATTGAAGCTCATGGCCTGCGGCCTCCCTTGGCGATGCGCCGTCCCCGAGCTTTCGGCTTTTCCGAAATCCTAATTCAAAAGATCGCCCTTTACAAATATCGGGCGGCTTCGGCAAATCGGGGCGACGAGCGGCGGGCCCATTCCGCGTCCGGCCGCAAGGGGAAGCTCGGCGTCTGCCGGGCCATCGATGCAGGAAGCCCGGAGAAGGCTCCGGGATCAGGGAAGGCAAAAAGGGAGCGCAACGATGAAACTGTCGTCAAAGCTGGCAGCCGTCGCGGCTGCCGTCGTCTCCGTGAGTGCCGTGGCCGCCGCCGCCGAATGGTATCCCTACAAGATCGAGGTCTGGGATTCCTTCGACATGGCGAGCCCGCGCCATCTGGTGGATTACTCGCCCCTCGACAAGGCGGCGCAGAAGTGGAAGCTCTGCGTCTCATTCCCCCATATGAAGGACGATTACTGGCTGGCGGTCGATTACGGCGTCGTCGCCGAGGCGAAGCGCCTGGGCGTGGCCGAGCAGGTGCTGGAGGCCGGCGGCTATACCGAGCTCAACAAGCAGATCAGCCAGATCGAGAACTGCGTCGCCGGCGGGGCCCAGGCCGTGATCATCGGCGCCATCTCCTTCGACGGGCTGAACAACCTCGTCGGCCAGCTTGCCGACAAGAAGATCCCGGTGATCGACGTCATCAACGGCATCTCCTCGCCCAAGGTCAGTGCCAAGTCGCTGGTCTCCTTCGGCGAGATGGGCGCCAAGGCCGGCGAATATCTGGTCAAGCTCTATCCCAAGGGCGGCGGCAAGACGGCCAAGGTCGCCTGGTTCCCGGGCCCGGCCGGCGCGGGCTGGGTCGAGGCCGGCAATAAGGGCTTCACCGACGCGGTGAAGCAGGGCGACATCACCGTCGTCGACACGAAATACGGCGACACGGGCAAGGAGGCCCAGCTCGCTTTGCTGGAGGATACGCTGACCGCCCATCCCGATATCGACTACATCGTCGGCACGGCGGTGACCGCCGAGGCGGCCGAGCAGCTGCTGAAGGATCGTGGGCTCGAGGACAAGGTGAAGATTCTCTCCTACTACTTCACGCCCGGCGTCTATGAGGGCATCAAGCGCGGCCGCATCCTGGCGGCACCGACGGATTCGGCGGTGATCCAGGGGCGCGTCGCCGTCGACCAGGCCGTCCGCATCCTGGAAGGCAAGGACTTCCTGAAGCATGTCGGCCCGCAGCTCTATGTCATCGATTCCAACAATGTCGGCAGCTTCGACCGGGATTCCTCCTTGGCCCCGGCCGATTTCAAGCCGGAATTCAATGTCGATTGACGGGGTCGATTGACGGAACCGCGTAAGCCCCCTTCAGAGCCGGAAGCCGGCACCCTTCCCCGCGGCGTCCCGAGCGACGCCGCCGGGGGCAGGGCCGGCCGCCTGCTCCTGCAGACCGAGGGGCTGTCGAAGCACTATCCCGGCGTCGATGCCCTGGTGGATGTCGATTTCGATCTCCGCGCCGGCGAGGTCCATGCGCTCTTCGGCGAGAATGGGGCCGGCAAGTCGACGCTCATCTCCATCCTCGCCGGGGCCAACCAGCCGAGCCGTGGGCGGGTGCTCTTCGCCGGCCAGCCCGTCGCCTTCGCCGATGTGGGCGAGGCCCGGGCGCGCGGCATCGCGGCGGTCTTCCAGGAGTTCTCCCTGGTCCCCCAGCTCAGCATCGCCGAGAACCTGTTCCTGGGCGACGAGCCCACGCGAGGTGGCTTGGTCGACCGCAAGGCCGAGCTGAAGCTGGCGCGCGCCCTGCTGGAGCCCCTCGGCTTCGCGCTCGATGCAGATGCGCAAGTCCAATATCTCTCGCGGGCCGAGCAGCAGATGGTGGAAATCGCCAAGGCCTTCCGCGGCGATCTCTCGGTCCTGATCCTGGACGAGCCCACCGCCTCGCTCACCGAACGCGAGACGGAGAGCCTCTTCGCCCTCATCGCCCAGGCCAAGGCCCGGGGGGTGGGGATCATCTACATCACTCACCGGATGGTGGAGCTCCGGCGCATCGCCGACCGCGTCACAGTGCTGCGCGACGGCCGCAAGGTGGGCGAGCTCGCGGCCGCGGCGGCGGATGAGGCGAGGCTCATCCAGATGATGTCCGGGCGGCCCATCTCCCAGGTCTTCCCGAAGGTGAACTACGCGCCCGGCGAGACGCTGCTGCAGGTCGAGCGCCTGACCACCGCCAATGGCGCGGTGCGCGATGTCAGCATCGAGGTGCGGGCGGGGGAGATCATCGGCATCGCCGGGCTCGTGGGCTGCGGCAAGTCGGAGCTGGTGCGCGCCTGCTACGGGCTGCTGCCGGTGGCCAAGGGGAAGGTCGTCTTCCGCGGCCAGGAGATGACCGGTTCGCCGCCGCGGCGGATGCTTGACCGGGGCTTCGGCTATCTGCCGCCGGACCGCCACGGCGAGGGCTTGGTCCAGATGCGCAGCGTCAAGGAGAACGTGTCGCTCCCGGCCCTCCATCTGCCGGATTTTTCCGGCAGCATCTTCCTGAAGCGCGGCCGCGAGAGCCGGCGCGTCGCCGAGCTGTCCCGCAAGCTGCAGCTGCAACCCTTCGACATCCAGCGCGAGGTCGGCGCCTTCTCCGGCGGCAATCAGCAGAAGGTGCTGATCGCCAAGATGCTGACCCGGGAGGTGAAGCTCTTCGTCTTCGACGAGCCCACCATGGGGGTCGACGTCTCGACCCGGGTCGCCATCTACCGCCTGATCGCCGATCTCTGCGAGGCGGGCGCAGGGGTCCTGGTGGTATCCTCCGACCTGCCCGAGATCCTGCATCTCTGCAACCGCGCCTATGTGATGTTCCGCGGCCATGTGCAGGTGGAGCTGCAGGGTGCCGAGATCACAGAGGACCGGGTGCTGTCCCATTTCTTCGAGCGAGCCGCATAAGTGGGGAACAGGCCGTGAGTGGGGAACAGGCGATCACGCGCCAGGCCGAGACTCGCAACCGGCGGCTGCTCCGCCTGCTGCTGAATATCGGCGTGCTGCCGATCCTGCTGCTGATCGCCATCGTCCTGTTCTCGCTGATGTCCGGCAACTTCCTCAGCTTCTTCAACATCGTCAACATCCTGCGCCAGACGAGCTATCTCACCATCGTGGCGCTGGGCCAGATGATCGTGATGCTGACCGCGGGCTTCGATCTCTCGGTAGGCTCGACCGTCGCGGTGACCTCGGTCACCAGCGCGCTCGCCATGGCCGGCGTCGCCTCCGGCCATCCCGATGCGCCCTGGCTCGCGATCGCCGCGGGCGCGCTGGTCGGATTCGGCTGCGGGCTTGCCATGGGCGTGATCAACGGCCTCGGCGTCGCGCTTCTCAGCGTCTCGCCCTTCATCATGACCCTCGGCATGGCCTCGGTCGGCTTCTGTGCCGCGCTCTATCTGACTGCGGGCATGCCGGTCCGCGGCATACCGGACGAGTTCGCCGATTATTTCGACAGCACCGGCTTCTTCGGAATCAAGGTGCCGATCTGGTTCGCCTTCGCCCTCGCCATCGCGGTCTATCTCCTGCTGAACTGGACCCGGCTCGGCCGGCATTTCTACGCCGTCGGCGGGAATCTGAAGGCCGCCATGCTCTCCGGCGTCCATGCCCGCTTCACCCTCTTCATGGCCTATGCGCTCTGCGCGGCGCTGACCAGCATCGCCGGTCTTCTGCTGACCGCGCGGA
>DATFRE010000242.1:0-3636 GCA_035263545.1 Dongiaceae bacterium | reverse complement strand
GCCGCTGCCGTCGATGCTGTGCTCCGCTTCCGTGCCGCCGAGATCGCCGACCGCCGCGATGCGATCGCCCTCCACGGCGAGATCGGCCGGAAAGCGTGGACGGCCGCTGCCGTCGATCACTTGGGCATGGCGGATGATGAGATCAGGGCGCAAGGGAAACTCCGTCGGGGCGGCGCATCCTCCGGCAGCCTGCCCCGGCCTGTCAACCGACCCCGCCGCGGGTCTCCCGGACGCTACCCCCTTGCTTCGATGTTCTGGTTCAGACGGAACAGGTTGAACGGATCGTAGCGATGCTTGAGCCGGGCGAGCCTGTCGTATTTCTCGGGCCCATAGGCGCCGTGGGTCATCTCCTTTCCGATCTCTGATTGCTCATTGATGTAGTTCCCGGCAAGGGACATCGCCGCCAGCTTGGCCGCCGACCGCCGGCCCCAGGCGATGCATCTTTCGTCATCGGCTGCGCTGTCCCAGACCGGCTCGACGATCCAGTAGTGGCCGGCGCCGCGGCCTGTATAAGGCGTGGCCTCTTCCGCCACATCGCTGATCGCGCCGCCCAGCTGCAGGACATAGATCTCGCTATGCGGGGTCGGAGCGATGGCTATGCTTTCGGTCATCGCACCGATGGCGCCTTCATGGATCTCATCGAGATAGCCGCCCTTGGCGTAGTAGCGGCGGCCCCAAGAGAAATGGTCGTCGCTGCGCTGCTGTAGCTCGAGGAAGGTCATCCCGCCCAAGGATACGGAGACGGGCCGGCCGAGGGTGGCAAACCGCGCGAGAATCTTCTCGGCATGATCGGGAGCGCCGGACCAGAGGGCGCTTATCACGATCTCGGAGCGGGTTATGGTGAAGGCGGTCGTCAGCTCGCGGGGCGCGCCTGCCACAAGATCGCGATAGCCGCTGAGCACGCCTGCGGCGCCACCCGCGGCATAAGCCCATTGTCCCACCGCGACGGGCCCCAGCAGATGCGTTCGGAAGCGGAAGCTGGTGACGACGCCGAAATTGCCACCGCCCCCGCGGATACCCCAGAACAGATCCGGCTCGAGCTCGGTGCTCGTTCGGACCAATCGCCCATCCGCCGTGACGATGTCGGCCCCAAGGAGGCTGTCGATCGTCAATCCGAGCCGGCGGCTCAACCACCCCATGCCGCCGCCGAGGGTCAATCCCGCCACGCCCGTATGGGACACCACTCCGGCCGGGGTGACCAGGCCGAGCGCGGCGCTGGCCTTGTCCAGATCGCCGAGAAGCGCGCCGCCCGCGACCTCAGCGGTGAGGGCGGCTCGGTCGACGGTTACGCCGCGCATTGCGGACAGATCCAGGACGATACCCGCGTCACAGGTCGAATGTCCTGGAAAGCTGTGTCCGCCGCAGCGGATCGCAAGTGGCGCCTGCGCTTCCGCAGCGAGGCGCACGGCCTGCTGCACATCTGTGATGCCTGCCGGACGGATGATGGCGACGGGCCGGCGATCCACGAGGCCGTTCCAGACGCGGCGCGCTTTGTCGTATTCGCCATGGGCCGGGTCTATGACCTTGCCCTCGAACCGCGCGCGGCGAAGACCCTGCGCCAGAGCCGCATCGTGCATGATTCCCTCGCGGTCTTTAGGAGAAGAATGTTCGTGAAAGATAACTTAAACGAGTAGCAAAGGCTCTCTGACTCTGGATAACACAGATGCCGCTCAAGATCGGCTTGCCAGGGTATGCCGGAATCGGACAAATTCGCGCCGCCCTACCCGGGGCGGATCCGAAGCGACGGCTTTCAGATCACGACGGACAGCGACAGAGGCGCGGCCGCGGCGGCGGCCGGGAAGGGCCGGCCATGCTTGAAGGGCGAAAAGGGACGAACCGCGAGAGGAAGCTCGCGAATCTGCGCCGGCTGCTATCGCCGCGCCATGTGGCCTTCGTCGGCGGCCAGCTCCTCGCGCCGACCATCGGGTATTGCGTCGAGGCCGGCTTCACCGGCGAGATCTGGCCCGTCAATCCGACCTATCCAGAGATCGGCGGCCGGCGCTGCTACACCTCCCTGGCCGATCTGCCGGCAGCTCCCGACGCCACCTTCATCGCCGTGCCCCGGGAGCTGACGGTCGAGATCGTGCGCGAGCTTTCCGCCATGGGGGCGGGGGGTGCCGTCTGCTATGCCGCGGGCTTTGCCGAGGTGGGGGGCGAGGGAATCGGGCTGCAGAAGGCGCTGGTGGAGGCGGCGGGCGATCTCGCCGCCGTGGGCCCCAATTGCTACGGGCTGCTCAACTATGTGGAGGGCGTGGCGATGTTTGCCTCGGGCTTCGGGGGCGGGCGCACCGAGAAGGGCGTCGCCATCGTGGCCCAGAGCGGCAATCTGGCGCTGAATCTGACCCAGAACGACCGCTCCGTCCCGCTCTCCTATGTCATCACCGCTGGCAACCAGGCGATCCTCAAGCTGGCGGACTATATCGACGTGCTGGCCGAGGACCGCCATGTGAGCGCCATTGCGCTCTATATCGAGGGCCTCGACGACGTGCCGGGATTCAGCCGCGCGGTGCTGAAGGCGCGGGGCAACGGCAAGCAGGTCGTCTCCTTCAAGGCCGGGAACTCCGAGCTCGGCGCCAAGCTCGCCATGAGCCATACCAGCTCGCTTGCCGGCAGCGACAAGCTCTATGACGCGCTCTTCGCCCGCCTCGGAATCATGCGGGTCGATTCCATCGCCGGGCTGCTGGAAACGGCGAAGCTCGTCTCGGTCGCGGGCGTGCCCAAGGGCGACCGCCTCGGGGTCTTCACCTGCTCCGGCGCCGACAATCTGATGACCGCCGATCTTGCCGCGCGCCATGGCGTCAGGCTGCCGGCGCTTTCGGAAGAGCAGGCAGCGAGCCTGCGCGCCCAGCTGCCGAGCTTCGCCACGGTTTCCAATCCTCTCGACTACAACACCTCCCTTTGGGGTCATCGCGAGGCGCTGGTGAGGGCCTTCAGCACGCTGATGGAAGGCGATGTCGATGCCGGCATGCTGATCGTCGACTATCCGCCCAGCGATCCGGCGGGGCGGCGCGACTGCGACATCTCCGTCGATGCGCTGGTGACCGCCTGCCGCGCCAACGGCAAGACGGCGCTGGTCGCGAGCGATCTCTCGGAGCTGATCCCGGCGGATGCGCGCCGGCGCATGATCGAGATGGGCTGCGCCCCGCTCCAGGGCCTCGAGACGGCGGTCGCAGCCTTCGGAGCCGTGGCCAACCGCGCCCGTCAGAGTGCCGCCCCCAATCTCGCTTTGCCGGATCTGCCGCCGGCGCCGAAGGATGCGCGCCTCAGGGAGGAATGGGAGTGCAAGCGCCGGCTCGCCGCGTTCGGCCTGGGCTTGCCGGAGGGCCGCCTGGTCACAGCGGCGGAAGCACCGCGCGCCGCCGCCGAGATCGGCTTTCCCGTCGCCCTCAAGCTTGGCCGCCCCGCCCTCGCCCACAAAACAGAAGCAGGCGCCGTCACCCTCAATCTCCGCACCGAGCAGCCTGTCGCCGAGGCCGTCGCTGCCATGACCGCCTCGCTCGCCCGCTATCAGCCGGGTCTTGTGCCCGAGCTCTT
The DNA here is from genome assembly GCA_035263545.1 of Dongiaceae bacterium. GTDB lineage: Bacteria > Pseudomonadota > Alphaproteobacteria > Dongiales > Dongiaceae > DASXQK01. Next base: position 102 of record DATFRE010000242.1, on the reverse strand, counting down.
CCTGGTGGAGCGCCAGGTGTCGGGTGTCGTGGCGGAGCTCATCGTCGGCCTCCATCGCGACCCGCAATTCGGCCTGGTGATGGTGGTCGGCATGGGCGGCAC
>DATFRE010000241.1:0-4426 GCA_035263545.1 Dongiaceae bacterium | reverse complement strand
TGGACGGCGGATGGCCGGGCGCTGGTCGCGCTCGCCGCCGATCGCGGGCTCGATGCGGCTGCCACTGAAGGCGCCACGCGCTACGCCTGGGGCGAGGAGGAAGATCCGGCGGTCACCAATCCTCGAACTGCGCGCCGGCGCCTCTATCGGATCGACGCCGCGACAGGGGCGACTGTCGAAATCGGGCCGACGGATCTCACGGTCTGGGAGTTCGATCTGCTGGGCGATGATGCCGCTCTTGCCCTCGTCTCTGCCGATCCCAGCGAGCGCGGCTGGTATCGCGCCCGCCTCGCCCGCCTCGATCTCACCCAGCGAAAGGCCGAGATCCTTCACGAATCGCGCTGGCAGCTCCAGGGCCCTGCGGCCGACCCGGCCGGCCGGCGCGTCGCCTTTCTCGAAGGCTGGTCGAGCGATCGCGGCCTCGTCGCCAGCGCCATCCGAATTCTCGATCTCGCCTTCGGCAAGATCTCGACCCTGGACGGCGAGGACGTCTCCAACGTCACGGCGATCCAATGGCGCGACGGCGAGTCTCTCTGGTTCGCCGGCTGGCATCATCTGGGTTCCGTCTATGGCGTCATCGGCCTCGACGGCCGCGTCCAGTGGAGCGAGCGGGAGGACGCGATCATCGGCCCAACCAGCTTTCTCGCCCAGATCACCCCGGCGCCGGATGGCACAGGCTTCGCCGCCATCCGCGAGGCCGTCGGATCGCCGGCGGAGATCGTCTATAAGCGCCTCGGCGATAAAAGCTGGCGATCGCTCAGCAGCCTGAACACGGATTTGATGCAAGGCTTCGAGGGATATCCGGAGGTGCGCGCGATCTCCTGGCCGGGCCTCGGCGGGTTGTAGATGGAGGGCTTCATCCTCCTGCCGCAAGGACGGGCGCCGGGGCCGCTGCCCATGATCTGCGACATTCATGGCGGGCCGAGCTGGGCCGCCAAGCATGGCTTCAACCCGGGCTATGCCCTGCCCTATGCGGCTGCGGGCTACGCGGTCTTCCTGCCCAACTATCGCGGCAATGCGGGCTGGGGTCAGGATTTCGCCCGCCTCAATATCGGCGATCCCGGCGGGGCGGAGTTCGAGGACATCCTTGCCGGAGTCGATCATTGCGTGGCGGCGGGATTCGCCGACGGGGCGCGCATCGGTGTCACCGGCGCCAGCTATGGCGGCTATCTCACCGCCTGGGCCGTGGCCACGAGCCATCGGTTCCGCGCGGCGATCATGGTTTCGGGCATTGCCAATCACTGGAGCTCCCACTATTCCTGCAACCACGCCTTCAGCGAGCACATCATGGGCGGTTCCATGACGGAGGAGCGCTGTCGGCAGCTCGCCATTGCTCGCTCGCCCATGATGCGCCTCGACCGGCCGAGCACGCCGACCCTCATCATCCATGGCAGCGAAGATCGCTGCACGCCGCTGGGCCAGGCCCAGGAGCTTTATGCGGGACTCGTTGAGCGGGGTGTGGAAAGCGAGCTCGTCGTCTACCCGCGCGAGGGGCATGGGCTGCGCGAGGATGCCCATCGGCGCGACTATCGGCGGCGTGCCGTGGCTTGGTTCGATCGTCATCTGCGGCAGGGCTGATGCAGGGTTCCGCCCTCTTCCATTTCATCCTGCGCCGGATCGCGATCGCGGTGCCGCTGCTGTTGATCGTCTCCTTCGGCGTCTTCGCCCTGGTCCATCTGGCGCCCGGCGATCCTGCCCGCGCCCTGCTCGGCGCGCGGCCCTCCGATCCCGCGACGCTGGCGGCGATCCGCGAGCAGTACCACCTAAATGACCCCTTCATCGTCCAATACGCCAAGTGGCTCTGGCAGGTGCTCCATGGCGATCTCGGCCGCTCGATCCAGAGCAGCCAGCCCGTCACCGCCGCCATCGCCCAGCGCGTCGGCCTTACGGTCTTCATCGGGACCATGAGCACAGCCATCGTGCTCGGCCTCGGCATCCTGCTCGGCATGCTGGCGGGATTTCGCCGCGGCACCCGCCTCGACCGCGGCATGGTCATGTTCGGCGTCTTCGGCATCAGCTCACCGCCCTTCGTCACCGGCATCTTCCTGCTCTATCTCTTCGGCGTGGTCCTCGGCTGGTTTCCCACCTATGGCGCCGGCCGCGGCTTCTTCGATCGCTTCTGGCATCTGATCCTTCCGTCACTGGCGCTGGCGCTCTCGGTCATGGCGATCGTGGTGAAGATTACCCGCACCTCGGTGATCCAGGAGCTCGACAAGGACTATGTCGTCTTCGCCCGGGCCCGCGGCCTCAATCCGGCGCAGGTGATCTTCGGCTATGTGCTGCGCAACGCGCTCATTCCGGTGGTCACGGCGGCGGGGATCATCATCGTCGGCCTCATCGCCAATGCCATCTATGTCGAGGTCACCTTCGCGCTCCCCGGGCTCGGCTTTCTCACCGTCGAGGCGGTGCACAACCGCGACATACCGCTGATCCAGGGGACGGCGCTGTTTCTCTCGGCCTTCGTGATCCTGCTCAACCTGATCGTCGATCTCGCCTATGTGCTGATCGATCCGCGCATCCGCTTCGAACGGGTGCAATCGTGACCCTGCCGCTCGAGCTGCCGAAACAGGTGAAGGTGGAGCATCGGGGCATCCCGCTCATCATCCTTGCGGCGATGCTGGTGATCGCACTCGTCATCGTCGCGGCCGTCTTCGGCGCCGCCATCGCTCCTTACGCCCCGGATACCCAGCGCCTGCTCATCGGCGACAAGCCGCCCTCGGCGGAGTTCCTGGCCGGCACCGATCTGCTTGGCCGCGACGTCCTCTCCCGCGTCATCTTCGGCGCGCGCACGGCGCTGGTCGGCCCCATCGTCGTCGCGGCCGGCGCCTTCAGCATCGCCACCCTGCTCGGCCTTCTCTCGGGCTATCTCGGCGGGCTGGTGGATTCCTCCATCATGCGCTGGGTCGATTTCATGCTGGCGCTGCCGGGGCCGCTGGTGGCGATCGTGGTGGTCGGGGTGGTGGGCGGCGGCTACTGGATTGCCGTGACCGTGCTCGTGATCCTGTTCACCGCACCGGACACCCGCATCGTGCGCAGCGCCGTGCTCGAGCAGCGGCCGCGGCCCTATATCGATGCGGCCCGTACGCTGGGCGTCTCCAAGGCGCGCATCCTCTTCGTCCATATCCTGCCCAACGTGCTGCCGCTCGTGTTGGCCTATGTCCTCCTCGATTTCGCCTTCGCGCTCGTCAATCTCGCCGGCCTCTCTTTCCTCGGCCTCGGCGTCGAGCCCGGCACGCCCGACTGGGGCCGCATGCTGTTCGAGAACCGCAACATCCTCTTCGCCAATCCGGTCGGACTGCTGTTGCCCGCGGGCATGATCATCCTGACGGCGGTCAGCATGAACCTGATCGGCGATTGGCTCTCCGAGCGATGGGCCAAATGAGGGCTGAGGCGGCCGCGCCGCTGCTCACGGTTCGCGGCCTCTCGATCTTTACCACCGAGGGCGGCCGGCGCCGGATCATCACCGCCGGCACCGATCTCACCCTTGGCCGGGGCGAGACCATCGCCATCGTCGGCGAATCGGGGTCGGGCAAATCGCTGACCGCCAAGGCCATCGGCCGGCTCCTGCCGCCTGGGGTCGCGGCGGAAGGAGAGATCCGCTTCGACGGCATCGATGTGATGGGGCTCCCGGAGGGCGAGCTGCGCCGCCTGCGCGGCCGGCGCCTCTCTTTGCTGCTGCAGGACCCCTTTACCATGATGAACCCGCTGCTGCGCGCCGGTGCCCATATCGAGGAGATGCTGCGCGACCGGCCCGAGTTCGCGCGTCCCGCCGCGCGCGCCGCCGAGGTTCGCCGGCGCCTGCAGGAGGTCGGCATCTCCGCCGAGGATGTGGCTCATCGCATGCCATTCCAGCTCTCCGGCGGCATGGCCCAGCGTGTCGCGCTGGCCGCGGCACTTGCCCGCGATCCGGAGCTGCTGATCGCCGATGAGCCTTCGACGGCGCTCGACGTCACCACCCAGGCCGAAATTATGAGGTTGCTCCAGCGCGTTCAGGCGAGCCGCGGCATGAGCCTGATCCTCATCACCCATGATTTGCGGCTCGCCTTCTCCACCTGCGACCGGGTCCATGTGCTCTATGCCGGCTCGCTGCTGGAGATCGGCGCCGCCCGCGATGTCGAGCGCGATCCCCTCCATCCCTATACCCTGGGCCTCCTGCTGTCGGAGCCCCCGGCAAGCCGGCGCGTGCCGCGGCTGATCGCCATTCGCGGCCAAGTGCCGAAGGCGGAGGATGTGGCGGGAGGCTGCCCCTTCGCCCCGCGCTGCGACTGGGCGGAGGCGCGTTGCCGTGCCGCGACCCCGCCGCTCGCCGAGCAGGAACCCGGCCGCCGCGGCGCCTGCCTCCGCCGGGCGGAGATCGCCGGGGAGATGCGGGCACTGCGCCACCGCGCTCTCGACGAGACAGCGCCGACGCCGGCCGCGGCGGATG
>DATFRE010000240.1:0-19691 GCA_035263545.1 Dongiaceae bacterium | reverse complement strand
GTCGCCGAGCAGCGCGTTGCCTTTGCAGGCGGCCGGCACCACCGGCACGCTGCCGAACCAGGAGGCGAGATCGCCCTGGAGCTTCGGCGAAAGCGAATGCTCGAGCCACATATAGGCGCAGTTCGGATGCGGCGCCTTGGCGTGCATCATCGTGGTATCCGCCCAGCCCGTCGCCCCCTCCATGGGGATCACGCTGTCGATCGGCTGCTTGTTGCTGTCGCGCAGCAGATTCACCTGATAGGGCCAGGAGGTCGAGGCCACCACGCCCTCGGAGGTGAAGTCCTGCACCTGCTGGGTCGCATCGCTCCAGTACTTCTGGACGATCTGGCGCTGGCCGCGCAGCAGCTCGATCGCGGCATCGAACTGCTTCTGGTCGAGCTCATAGGGATCGGTGATGCCGAGCTCGGGGCGGTGCGACTTCAGATAGAGGGCCGCATCGGCGATGTAGATCGGCCCGTAATAGGCCTGGACCCGGCCCTTGTTGGACTTGCCGTCGGGCAGCGTCCCCTCCTCGAAGACTACGTTCCAGCTCTTCGGCGGATCCTTGAAGACCTTGGTGTTGTACATCAGCACGTTCGGCCCCCACTGATAGGGCACGCCGTAGTGATGGCCGTTGACCGTATGCCAGGCGCCGTTCTGCAGGCGCGGGTCGAGGGTCTTCCAGCTCGGGATCAGGTCGATGTTGACCTCCTGAACCGTCTTGCCGGCGATCAGGCGCCGGGTCGCGTCGCCGGAGGCGGTGACGAGGTCGAAGCCGCCGCCGTTCATCAGCGACACCATCTCGTCCGAGGTGCCGGCGGTCTTGGCATTCACCTTGCAGCCGGTCTGCTTCTCGAAATCGGTAACCCAGTCGTAATTCTTGTCGTTGGCGCCGCGCTCGATATAGCCCGGCCAGGCGACGATATCGACCTCGCCCTCCCCGGGGCCGACCTTGGTCATCATGTCCGCCTGGGCCGTCGCGGCGGCGAAAAGAACGCCCGCCAGCGCCGCCGCGGACATCCGCAGCATGCTCCCTTTCATGGTTCCTCCTTGTTTCCTCGTGGTTTCTCGTTGCATTCGAATGAACGAAAGCTGGCCGCAGGCTAGCGCGGCCCTGGCCTGTTGTGAAGCCGGGTTCCCTCAATCAGACGGGCTTGGCGTCCTCGCCGAGGAAGGCCGCCAGGCTCCGTGCCATGGTATCGCCGTCGATGTCCCGGGTGATGAAGACCAGGCGGGAGCGTCGATCGGCGTCCGGCCAGGCCTTGAGCTCCACCGGCGGATGGAACAGATGCTGCACGCCGTGGATGGCGATGGGACCGTCCGCGCCGGCGACATTCAGCACGCCCTTGATGCGCAGCAGATTGGCGCCATGGAGCGAGATCATCATCTCGACCCAATCGGCGAAGCGATCCCAGTCCAGCGGGCTGCGGCGCGTCACGCAGAAGGCGCGGATGTGGTCGTCATGGCGGTTCCGGTCGAGATCGCCATGATGCCCGTCATGGCCTTGGTGCCCGTCTTGCCCTGAGTGATCGTGATGATCATCGGCTGCGGCCGTGTAGGCCTCTTGCTTCAGCCAGCGCCGGACATCCAGGCTCTTGCTGGCGGGATTGTAGAGGCCGGCATCGAAGAGCGCGTGGGGATCGAGTTGTCCGGAGACGGCTTTCAAAATAGGCGCGCCCGGGTTGAGGCTGTGCAGCCGCTCCTCCAGCACTTTGGTATCCGGCGCGAGATCGCATTTGGTCAGCACGAGCCGGTCGGCAACGGCGGCCTGCTTGAGGGATTCCATCTGCCGATCGAGCTGGTCCATGCCGTTCACCGCATCCACCGTGGCTATGACGCCGTCGAGGCGATAGACCTCGGCCAGCATGGGGTCCTGCATCAGCGTGTGGAGGATGGGCGCCGGATCGGCGAGACCGGTCGTTTCGACGACGACGCGGCGGAAGAGGGGAAGCTCCTTGGCGGTGCGGCGCTGGTGCAGACGGCGGAGCGTCGCCACCAGATCGCCGCTGATGGTGCAGCAAAGGCAGCCGCTTGCGAGCAGCACCATGTCCTCGCGTGCCGACTCAACGAGCAGATGGTCAAGGCCGATCTCCCCGAACTCGTTGATGACGACGGCGGTCTCGCTGAAATCCGGATCCCGCAGCAGCTCGCGCAGAAGCGTCGTCTTGCCACTGCCGAGGAAACCCGTCAGCACCGAGACCGGGAGACGCTCGACCGGTGCCGGCTCGGCCGCTACCTCTTCCATGGCGGCCTCCGTGCTCATCGCGCGCCGCTCAGGCTATGGAGCGCGAAGAGCGTGAGGCTCAGCAGCATCACCGCGCCCGCCTGATGGGTCGCGGCCAGCGGGATCGGCACCACCAGGAGCAGGGTGGAGATGCCGAGGCAGACCTGGAGCGCGGTCATGCCGGCGACGAGATGAAGCGGCAGGCGCGCCTCGCTCGGCAGCCTTCCGCGGCGCAGCCACAAGGCGAGCACCGTGGCCGCGACGATCATGGCAAGCCAGCGATGAATGAATTGCGCCGTGGTCGGGTTCTCGAAAGGATTCGCCCAGAGCGGGACATGGGCCAGGATGTCGCCAGGCACGAGCTCGCCACCCATGAGGGGGAAGGTATTGTAGATTTTGCCGCCGTCGAGGCCGGCGGTGAAGCCGCCGGTGGTCAGCATACCGATGACGAGGATCAGCAGGATCACGACATGCCGGCGGAGCCCCGCGGCCCGCGGCAGCGGACGGGCGGTCGGCCAGACCAGGCCGAAAGCGGTCCAGAGCATGGTCCCATAGATCAGCAGCGCGAAGAGCAGATGGGCGACCAGCCGGTACTGGCTGACATCGGTGCGCACCGAGAGCCCGCTTTCCACCATGAACCAGCCCAGCGCGCCCTGCAGCCCGCCGAGAACGAAAAGCAGCAGCAGGCGCGGGCGAAGCTCGGGCCGGATCCGGCCGCGCCAGAGCAGCCAGAGGCCCGGCAGTGCGAAGGCGAAACCGATGAGCCGGCCCCAGAGGCGGTGGACATATTCCCACCAGTAGATCCCCTTGAACTCGGCCAGCGTCATGTCGGGGCGGAGCTTCTGGAACTCCGGGATCAGCTTGTAATGGTCGAACTCCTGCTGCCAGGCCGCTTCGTCCAGCGGGGGGATCACGCCGCTGAGGGGCTTCCACTCGGTGATGGAAAGGCCGGATTCCGTAAGGCGGGTGATGCCGCCGATGACCACCATGGCGAAGATCATCGCAGCGACGGCGAAGAGCCAGACGGCCACCTGCCGGTCGTCGCGGCGATGGCTGATGGAAAGCGTAGGCGAAGAAAAGGCGATGGCGTCGCTCATGGAAATCCGGCGGTGTTCAGATGGCCGGATTTCTAGCCCAGCCCCGGCGGCGAAGCCAGCGCCTGAGGCGGGGCTATTGCAGCGTCAGATAGGCACGGCTGGCACGGATCTCGCCGGCGGTGATAAGAGGGGCCGAGGCGACCCGGACCGAATGCAGGCGCCCCTCGATGCTGCGGCGCCAGAACTCGAGAAACCGGTGGAGGACGGGGAAATCCGGCGCCAGGTCGTAGTCCTGCCAGGTGAAGCTCTGCAGCAGGCCGGGATGGTCGGGGAAATGGTAGAGGATCTCCGCCGTCGTCAGGCGGTAGCGGCGGAGCTGCGGTATCAGGCTGGCCATGAAACCTCCTTGGAGGACCACGAATCGCGCGCCTGAGGTAAATGTGCCGAAGCCGGGGCTTGTTTCCAAGAAGTATTACAAAACAATGATTTAGCAGCGGGCACCCCGGATTGCTGCCAAATTTGCATGGCTGGGTCGTGATGACCCCTTGACGGGTCAGCGTTCTTTCCTTATCTCGCTGGCACTCATTTCGCCCGAGTGCTAACAGCGCTCCCAACCGGGGAACCTCGGGGAAAGCCTTAATCACGTCTTATGGAGGGTAAACCTATGAAATTCCGTCCTCTTCATGACCGGGTGGTCGTCCGCCGGGTCGAGTCCGAGGAGAAGACCGCCGGGGGCATCATCATTCCGGATACGGCCAAAGAGAAGCCGATGGAGGGCGAGGTGATCGCCGTCGGTCCGGGCGCGCGCAACGAGAAGGGCGAGGTCGTCGCCCTGGACGTCAGGGTGGGTGACCGCATCCTGTTCGGCAAGTGGTCGGGCAGCGAGGTCCGCCTCGACGGCCAGGATCTCCTGATCATGAAGGAGTCCGACATCATGGGGATCATCGAGGGCGTCAAGGCCGGCAGGAAGGCCGCCTGAGCGAAGATCAGAGAAAGGGAATCATAGACCATGGCTGCTAAAGAAGTCCGTTTCAGCACCGACGCCCGTGAGCGCATGCTCCGCGGCGTCGACATCCTGGCGAACGCGGTCCGCGTCACGCTGGGTCCGAAGGGCCGCAACGTCGTCATCGACAAGTCCTTCGGCGCGCCGCGCATCACCAAGGACGGCGTGACCGTCGCCAAGGAGATCGAGCTCGGCGACAAGTTCGAGAACATGGGCGCCCAGATGGTGCGCGAAGTCGCCAGCAAGACCAACGACCTGGCCGGCGACGGCACCACGACGGCGACCGTGCTGGCCCAGGCGATCGTCCGCGAGGGCGTGCGCGCCGTGGCCGCGGGCATGAACCCGATGGACCTGAAGCGCGGCATCGACCTCGCCGTCGACGCGGTGGTCGAGGACGTGAAGAAGCGCTCGAAGAAGATCTCCACCTCCGACGAGATCGCCCAGGTCGGCTCCATCGCCGCCAATGGCGAGCGCGAGATCGGCGACATGATCGCCAAGGCGATGCAGAAGGTCGGCAACGAGGGCGTCATCACGGTCGAGGAGGCCAAGGGCCTCGAGACCGAGCTCGAGGTTGTCGAGGGCATGCAGTTCGACCGCGGCTATCTCTCGCCCTACTTCATCACCAACGCCGAGAAGATGCAGGTCGAGCTGGAGAGCCCCTTCATCCTCCTGCACGAGAAGAAGCTCTCGGGCCTGCAGAGCATGCTGCCGATCCTGGAAGCGGTCGTGCAGTCGGGTAAGCCCCTGCTCATCGTCGCCGAGGACATCGAGGGCGAGGCGCTCGCCACCCTCGTGGTCAACAAGCTGCGCGGCGGCCTCAAGGTCGCGGCGGTGAAGGCACCGGGCTTCGGCGATCGCCGCAAGGCCATGCTCGAGGACATCGCCATCCTGACCGGTGGCCAGGTCATCTCCGAAGACCTGGGCATCAAGCTGGAGAACGTGACCCTCGACATGCTGGGCAAGGCGAAGAAGGTGGTCATCGGCAAGGAAGAGACCACCGTCGTCGACGGCGCCGGCAAGAAGAAGGAGATCGAGGGCCGCTGCAACCAGATCCGCGCCCAGATCGAGGAGACGACCTCCGACTACGACAAGGAGAAGCTGGCCGAGCGGCTCGCGAAGCTCGCGGGCGGCGTGGCGGTGATCCGGGTCGGCGGCGCCACCGAGGTCGAGGTGAAGGAGCGCAAGGACCGCGTGGATGATGCCATGCACGCGACCCGCGCGGCGGTCGAGGAGGGTGTCGTCGCCGGTGGCGGCGTGGCGCTCCTCTATGCCACCAAGGCGCTCGCGAACGTGAAGCCCGAGAATGACGACCAGAAGGTCGGCATCGACATCGTCCGGCGCGCCATCCAGTCGCCGGTCCGCCAGATCGCCGAGAACGCCGGCCATGACGGCTCGGTCGTCGTCGGCAAGCTGCTGGAGTCGAAGCAGGCCAATTGGGGCTTCGACGCCCAGGGCGGCGAGTACACCGACCTGGTGAAGGCCGGCATCATCGACCCGACCAAGGTCGTTCGCTGCGCCCTCCAGGATGCGGCCTCGGTCGCCGGCCTCCTCATCACCACCGAGGCGATGGTGGGTGAGAAGCCGGAGAAGAAGGCCGGCCCATCCGCTCCTGGCGGCATGGGCGGCGGCATGGGCGGCATGGGCGACATGGACTTCTAAGTCCGGCCGACCCGGCAACCTAGGAACAGAAAGGGCCGCGCCCCAGGGCGCGGCCCTTTTTCCATGCCGCCTACCCCCACTGCGCATGTAGTGGAGCGTTGACATAGGTTGACCGAATTGCGTAACTGATAGAAGCACGAAGAAGGCCGCGTCCCGTGGGGGCGATGTGGCAGAGTGCCAGCGTCGCCCGCGACGCAAGGCGCGGCCGTTCGATGTCCAGCGAGGCGAATGGGGAATGCGGCTGCCCAAAGCGGGCCGCCGCAGACAACCCATAGAAGACAAGAATGAACAGGGTGTCACAAACAGGGAGACAGCAGATGAAGACGATGCATCGTCGGCAAATGATGGTCGTCGGGCTAGGCGCGACCGCCTTGATTGCCCTCGGCACGATGGGCGCCACGCCGGTTCAGGCCCAGGACAAGTCCGTCACGATCGGAATCGAACTGCCGCTGACCGGGGCGGATGCGGATTCGGCCACGCGCATCAAGAACGGCGCGATCATGGCCATCGACGATATCAACGCCAAGGGCGGCGCCGGCGGCTACCACCTCAACGTCACGGTCCTCGACAGCGGCACCTCCACGGCCGGCCAGTACGATCCGGCCCAGGCGGCCACTAACGCGAAGAAGTTCGTCGCCGATCCCAGTGTCGTCGCGATCATCGGCCCCGAGATGAGCGGCGAGGGCAAGGCGATGACGCCGATCCTGTCGGCCGCCAATCTCGCCACGGTCACGCCGTCCTCGACCAATCCCGACATCACCGACCCGAAATTCGCCGGCCAGTACAAGCCGAACGGGAAGGCGATCTATTTCCGCACGGTCACGACGGGCGCCTATCAGGGTCCGAACATGGCCAACTACATGCGCGATACGCTGAAGGTGAAGTCGGTCTATATCGTCGATGATTCCGGAGCCTATGGCGTCGGCATGTCGAACGCCTTCGAGGCCCAGGCCAAGAAGATCGGCCTCAACGTCATGGGGCACGACCAGCTTGACCCGAAGGAAGCCGACTACACGACGGTCCTGACCAAGATCAAGGGGCTCAACCCCGACGCGGTCTACTACGGCGGCGTTGCCCAGGCGGGCGTCAAGATCGCCAAGCAGCTCTATGACATCATGCCCAACGTCATCAAGACCGGTGGCGACGGCATGGTGGATGGCGGCATCCTCTCCGGCGTCGGCTTCCCGGCGATCGAAGGCTGGTATGCGACCCAGGCTTCGCCCGATGCGGTGGACGATCCGGCAAATGCCGACTGGGCGGCGCGCTACACGAAGACCTTCAACATGACGCCGTCGCTCTATGCCATCACCGCCTATGACGCGGGCATCGTCATCGCCGACGCCATCAAGCGAGTGGCCGAGAGCGGAAAGCCCGTCAATCACGACACGGTGCGCGACGCGCTGCAGGCATCCAACGTCAACACGATGCAGGGGCCGGTCGCCTTCGACGAGAACGGCGACATCACCTCGAAGGTGATCAGCGTGTGGAAGATCACGCACGATCCGAGCCACCCGGAGGATGACGTGCAGCATCAGTACAAGTACATCGGCGTGGCGCCGGAATCCCCGGCGAGCTGAGAGGAAACCGGTCCGATAGAAGACGGAGTCCTGAGTCGTGTCTTATAGTGATGTCCTGCTTCAGCAGGTCATCAACGGGGTGAGCCTGGGCGCGATGTATGCGCTCCTCGCGCTCGGGTTCACCATGGTCTACGGCATCATCGAGCTCATCAACTTCGCGCACTTCAACGTCTTCATGGTGGGCTCGTTCTTCGCCATGTGGGTGCTGAAGCTGACGGGGCTGGTCGGTCAGCGAGTCATCCTGACCGGCCTTCCCCTGATCGGCGTGCTGTTGCTGGCGCTTGTCGCCGTGATGCTGTTCTGCGGCGTGCTCGGAGTCGTGATCGAGCGCGCCATGCTGCGTCCGCTGCGAAACGTGGCGGGCACCGCGGCGATGATCACGACCATCGGCGTATCCTACATCCTCTTCAACATCATCCTGCTGTCGCAGGGCGCAGCCGCCCTCAACTACCCCAATCCGATGCCGAACGTCGTCTGGAAGGTGGCCGGCGCCGATCTCCATCTGCGCGAGGTCCTGGTCTGGCTGATCGCGCTGCTGCTCATGCTCGGCCTCAATTTCTTCGTGCGGCGCACCCGCATGGGAAAGGCGATGCAGGCGACGGCGCAGGACCAGGAAGCCGCCCGCATGATGGGAATCGAGGTCGATTCCGTCGTCATGCTCACCTTCTTCCTCGGCTCGGCGCTTGCGGGTGCGGCGGGGCTGATCTTCGGCCTCTATTACAACTTCACGAGCTACGTCATCGGCTATACGGCGGGGCTTCGGGCCTTCACGGCGGCGGTGCTCGGCGGCATCGGCAGCATCCCGGGCGCCATGGTCGGCGGGATCCTGATCGGCCTGATCGAGTCCCTCGGCGGCCAGCTCATCGCGACCCGCTGGACCGATGTGATCATCTTCTCGATCCTGATTCTCGTCCTCGTGTTCCGGCCGACCGGATTGCTGGGACGGCTCGTGCCTCGCAAGTCCTAGATGGCCGAGTCCCTGCCCCAGAAAAGCAGCGGCCTCGGCGCGGCCCTCCGGGCCCAGTGGCGGCGAATCCCGGCCGAGCGGCGGCGCACTTCGATCGCGATCGCCGTGGGCGTCTTCCTCCTCGTATTTCCGCTGATCGATCAGAATGGCGGCGATGTCGACGCGGCGGCCAATGCCACCGCCTTTGCCGTGCTCGCTCTCGGCCTCAACATCGTCGTCGGCTTCGCCGGCCTGCTCGATCTCGGCTATGCCGCCTTCTTCGCCATCGGCGCCTATACCTACGGCATCCTGTCCTCCTGGCAGGTTCAGCCGCAATGGTCGGAATTCTGGGAGCCGTTCCAGTGGCTGGGCCTGGTGCAGCGCTTTCATGCGGCCGGCGTGCCGGATGTGGTGCACTTCACCTTCTCCTTCTGGATCTCGATGCCGATCTGCGCCGCCGTCGCCGCTTTCTTCGGCGTCGTCTTCGGCGCGCCCACCCTCAGGCTGCGCGGCGACTACCTCGCCATCGTCACCCTGGGATTTGGCGAGATCGTGCCGATCGTCGCCCGCAACACGCCCTATCTGACCAACGGTGCCATCGGCCTCAACGGTGCCGCACCGCCGCGCCTCTTCGGCTATTCCTTCGGCGTCGAATCGAATCCCTACTACTATCTCGGGCTGCTCATGGTCGGGCTGATGATCTTCGTCAGCTTCCGGCTGCAGAACTCCCGGGTGGGGCGGGCCTGGATGGCGATCCGCGAGGACGAAATCGCCGCCGGCGCCATGGGCATCAACCGGACCCATATGAAGCTGCTGGCCTTCGCCATCGGCGCCGCGCTCGGCGGCATGACCGGGGCCTTCTACGTCGCCAAGCTCCAGACGGCGACCCCGGACATGTTCATGTTCCCGGTCTCGGTCATGATCCTGGTCATGATCGTGCTCGGTGGCATGGGCAGCGTCTATGGCGTCGTCCTGGCGGCGATCATCCTCCAGCTGCTGCAATCCTGGTTCCTCCAGGATCTGACGGGCTGGGTCCATATGCTGGGCCGCGCCCTCGGCAGCGCCTGGCTCCAGAGGCTCGATCTCGTCCAGTCGATCGAGCTGATCTTCGGCATCATCCTGGTGAGCATGATGCTGTTCCGAAGACAGGGGCTGATTCCGGCGATTCGTCCCACCCCGGCGCTTACCCTCGAGCAGCAGACCGCCCATGTCGGGCGTGGTGGCTTCGCCACCGCCATCGCCGGCCTCGAGCCGCCGAAGCCGGGGCCGAAGGCTGCGATGATCGAGACCCGCAAGCTGACGCGTCGCTATGGCGGCCTCGTCGCCGTCCGCAACCTGGACATCATCGTCGAGACCAACTCCATCGTCGCTCTGATCGGACCCAATGGCTCGGGGAAGACGACGACCTTCAATCTCATCACCGGCATGGACGCGCCGACCTCCGGCAAGATCTTCCTGCAAGAGAGCGACATCACCTCCCTGGCCTCGCATGAGATCGCCGGACGCGGCATCGCCCGCACCTTCCAGAACCTGCGGCTCTTCAGCAACATGACGGTGCTGGAGAACGTCCTGGTCGGCATGCATGCGCGCACGACGTCGGGTCCGGTCCAGGCGATCTTCCACACGCCCCACAACCGCGACGAGGCAAGAGAGGCGCAGGAGCGGGCGTTCGAGATCATCGGCATGTTCGGCAATCGCCTGATGCCGCGGGCCAATCAGCTGGTCAAGGAGCTCTCCTACGCCAACCGCCGCCGCGTGGAGATCGCCCGCGCGCTCGCCTCGCGCCCGAAAGTGCTCCTGCTGGACGAGCCCACCGCCGGCATGAATCCGGCGGAGACGCTGGAGCTCGCCGACCAGATCCGAAGCCTGAGGACCATGGGCATGACCGTCTTTCTGATCGAGCACAAGCTCAACGTGGTCAACGACCTCGCCGACAAGATCATCGTGCTCGATCACGGCGAGAAGATCGCCGAAGGTTCGGCCGAGCAGGTCCACAGCAATCCGCAGGTGCTCGAGGCCTATCTCGGACGCAAGGCCGCCCATCATGCTTGAGTTCCGCGGCGTCAATACCTATTACGGCGAGCTGCATGTCCTGAAGGACGTGAACTACGAGATCAACGAGGGCGAGATCGTCTGCCTGCTCGGCGGCAATGCCAGCGGGAAGTCCACCACCATGAAGGCGGTGCTGGGCATCGTGCGGGCCAAATCCGGGGACATCCTCTACGAAGGCAAGCCGATCAACCGGCTGCCGACGGCTGAGCGCGTCCATCGCGGGATCGCCCCCGTTCCCGAGGCCCGGCGGCTCTTTCCGCGCATGACTGTTTTCGAGAACCTGGAGATGGGGGCCTATACCCGGCGCGACCGCGAGAACCTGGCCGAGGATCTGGAGCGCGTCTATGCCCTGTTCCCCCGGGTCAAGGAGCGGCGCAACCAGCTGGCCGGCACGCTGTCCGGCGGCGAGCAGCAGATGGTAGCGATCGGCCGCGCCTTGATGGCGCGCCCGCGCCTGCTCTGCATGGACGAGCCCTCCATGGGCTTGTCCCCGGCCTTCGTCGATCAGGTCTTCGAGATCATCCAGGCCATCAATAAGCAGGGCACCACGATATTCGTGGTCGAGCAGAATGCCGCCATGGCGCTCTCCATCGCCAACCGTGGCTATGTCCTGCAGACGGGCGAGGTGGTGCTGTCGGGCAGCGCCAAGAGCCTGCTGGAAAACCCCATGGTCAAGCAGGCATATTTGGGCGAGATGCTGGAGTAGCCAGCGCTGCCGGTGGCCGCCGCATGGGTCGCCGGCGCGACCTCGTGTCCCGCTTCCGAAGCTCGCCGGACGAGATTCTCGGTGGCTGCGGGACACAAGTTGTTGATTCGAGTGGCCTGCTTATCCCAGAAATTCGCCAGCGAATTTCTGGGGCAGGACACTAGGGGGCCCCGATGTTCGATCTCCATCTCTATCTTGCCTTCATCCTGGCGGTGACGGTTCTGATGCTGATTCCGGGGCCGAATGTCGCCCTGATCGTCGCCAACAGCGTCACCTACGGGGTCCGCTACGGCCTGCTGACCGTCGCCGGGACGAGTGCGGCGATGATCGTGCAGCTCGGCATGACGGCGCTCGGCATGACGGAGCTGCTGGGACGGCTCGGCACCTGGTTCGAGTGGATCCGCTGGATCGGCGTCGCCTATCTCATCTATCTCGGCGTCATGCAGTGGCGAGCACCGGTTGTGAACCTGGCCGGGATCGCGCCGGAGGCGAGGTCCGCGCGGAAGATGTTCACCCGCGCCCTGCTGGTCTCGCTGACCAATCCGAAGACGCTCTTCTTCTACGGCGCGTTCTTCCCGCAGTTCGTCGTGACCAGCGGCAATATCGGCGCGCAGATCGCCCTGCTTTCGGCGACCTTCCTGCTGCTGGCTGTCCTGATCGATGGCGGCTGGGCCTTTGCCGCCGGGCGCGCGCGCCGCTTCCTCACGCTGCATGGGCGCCTGCGGAACAGGATCGCCGGCGGCATCCTGGTCGGCGCCGGGGTCGGCCTCGCTTTGGCACGCAAGAGCTGATCGCGCTTGGCAGCCGCGCTTAGAAGCGGCGCGGCGTTTACAGCCCCATATAGCGGGCCCGCGCTCCGCGCTCGATGGCGGCGGCGGCGAGGCGCCCGATATCGAGGCGGAAGCGGATGAGCTCCAGCACCCGGGCCTCCTCCTGCCCGACCTTGCCGTCGGAGGCGGCGACGTCGCAGGCCAGCGCATAGGCCGTCTCATGCAGTTTCTTGGGCAGCGCCGCCTTGACCTGGGTGAGCGTCTTCTCGAGCCCGTTCTCATCGGCCAGCAGCTTGGCGCAGGCCGCCCCCACCTTGGTGAGATTGCGCCGGTCGAACTCGCGGAAGACCGGCAGATGCGCGACCATATCCCCCATGGATTCCAGCTCGCGGTCCGGCATCTTGCCGTCGGCGGCCGAGACCAGGACCATGGTGTAGATGAGGGCTTCGTGAGAGGAGATCATTCAACGGCTCCGCAGGTTCGAAAAGGACGGGCCGGACTTTAAGCATCCGGCGGTGGCCAAAGCAACCGCGACAGCCTAGGCATCCGGCGGGGCATGGGCCGTACCGCGCTCATGGGCGAGGAAGGCCCGGGTCGCTGCCACAGCCTCGGCGAGGCCCAATCTTCGGATCTCCACGCCCTCGGGAAAGGCGCTCGCCAGGCGCGAGGGCATTTGGCGGTCGAGGAGCACGAAGACTCCCCTGTCATCGCCCCGGCGGATCAGCCGGCCATAGGCCTGCTTCAGCCTGAGCCGGGTCAGCGCATCGTCGTAATCCGTTCCGCCGAAGGCGGCCTTGCGGGCGCGATGCAGGATGGTGGGCCTGGGCCAGGGCACGCGGTCGAAGACGATGAGCCTGAGCGAGCGGCCCGGCACATCAACCCCGTCCCGGACCGCATCGGTGCCCAGGAGGCAGGCATCCTCCTCGGCGCGGAAGATGTCGACCAGCATGCCGGTCGCGAGCCCGTCCACATGCTGGGCCAGGAGCGGCAGGCCCGCGGCATCCAGATCGGCGGCAATGCGCCGGTGCACGGTGCGTAGGCGGTCCACGGCCGTGAAGATGCCGAGCCCGCCGCCGCCCGAAGCCAGAAACAGGGCGCGATAAGCAGCGGCCACCTGGTCGGGATCGCGCTTGTCGATATCCGTGATGATGAAGACCCGCGTCACCTCCGGATAATCGAAGGGCGAGGGCACCCGCGCCCGCATCGCGCTCGGCAGATGGCGCGCACCCGTGCGGGCCTCGGCACCTGCCCAGTCCACCGCCTCCTCGCCGCGCCCGTCGGTGAGCGTGGCGGATGTCACCACCATGCCATGAGCCGGGACCGCGAGTGTGGATATGAACGGGATCGTGGGGTCGACCCAATGACGGTAGAAGCCGATATCGATGTCGCGGCCATCGATTCGCGGGATCGCGAACCAGTCGACATGCTCCGGCGGGGTCGGCCGGCCGAGGCCCGCCAGCATCTCGCGCCAGCCGGCCAGCTCCATCTCCCCCCGGCGCTTGAGCCCGCGGGTCACCGCCTCTATGCGCTGGCGGGTGGGGGTGTCGAGGGTCTCGGCCTCGTCGGTCAGCCGCGCCGCCAGGCGGTGCGCGAGCGCGCGCATGGGGCGCAGCAGGGCATCGAAGGCGAGGCCCAGGATCCGCGCCTGCTCCAGCAGCCCCGAAGGTGGGGCCACGCAATCGGCCTCGAGCCCGTGGGGGCTGTCGCTTTCCTTGGCCCGGGCCCGCACCAGGGCGCGGACATCGACCAGGAAGCGCTCCGTCGGCCCGGTCGGCGTACCCTCGGCGATGCGCCTCAGCCACCCATCGCCAGGAAGCGCGCGCGCCGCTTCCATGATTGCCTGCAGCGCCTCGCCGGCGAGCGAGTCGCCCGCGACCAGATCCTCGACCCGGCGCCTCAACCCCCGCATCCGCCCGGCCTCGGCGCCGATCAGCCAGCGGCGCAGCTCCGCGGCCTCCTGGCCGCTCAGATGCCCGGCGAAGGCGCCATCGGCCGCATCGAAGAGGTGATGGCCCTCGTCGAAGACATAGCGCAGCGGCAGCTCGCCCTCGGTGTCGCCGGCGCGGGCCGCCTGGATCATGGTCAGCGCGTGATTGGCGATGACGATGCTGGCGCGCCGGCCGCGGCGGATGCTGCGCTCGATGAAGCAGCGCCGGTAGTGATCGCAGGCGGAGTAGATGCATTCCCCGCGCCGGTCGGCGAGGCCGAGGCTGCGTCCCCGGCCGATCAGGTCTACGAGCCAGCCGGGGAAATCGCCGCCGGCGATGTCGCCGTCGCGGGTCGCGAGCGCCCAGCGCGCCACCAGCCCCAGCGCGGTTGCATCAGCGGGCCGCATCTGCAGCGCGCGCACCGCCTCCTCGTAGTTCAGCAGACAGAGATAATTCTCGCGGCCCTTGCGGATGACGGTCTTCTCCGCCTTGCGGATGCGGGTCGGGTAGAGCCGGTAGAGCTCGCCATCGATCTGATGCTGCAGGTTGCGGGTATAGGTGCTGATCCACACCGTCCCGTCATTGCGCTCGGCCCAGAGGCTCGCGGGCGCGATATAGCCGAGGGTCTTGCCGACACCGGTTCCCGCCTCCGCCAGGATGAATTGCGGCTCCCCCTCGCGCAGCCGGGGCGCGAAGGCCGCGGCCACGGCGGAGGCATAGTCGGCCTGCTGCGGCCGCGCCTCGGCGCCCTCGCCGAGGAGGTCGGCCAGCCGCCTTCGTGCCTCGGCGGGCTCCACCGGCTCGCTGCCGGGCGGAGGCGGCGGGGCATAGTCCTGCCACTCGGCAAGCTTCTGCCAGATATCGAGGCCGCTGCCATGACCGCCGGCATCCTCAAGCCCGAGCGCAGCGATCACCGCCGGCCCCCAGGGCCAATTGCCCTTGGCCATGGTCCAGGCGATGCGGGAGAGGCGGGGATCCGGCGTCGTCGCCTGAAGCTCCGCCAGGAGGCCCGACGCTACCTGGTGCAGGGCGACGGCCTCGTCCTCGAGCCCGCGGGGTAGCGGAAGTCCCAGCGCCTCGGCGAGTCCGCGCGGCGTCGGAATGCAAAATCGTGCCGGGCGCACGAAGGCGAAGAGCTCCAGCAGGTCGAAGCCGGCGAAGCGCTCGATTCCCAGGCGCCGGGCGGTCGCCGGCCCGTGGCAGAGGATCGGGCGCGTGCGCGCCAGGCGCCGCGCGGCATCCTGCGGCGTCAGCAGCAGCACCTCGCCGGTGGTGTCGAGCCAGGCTGCGCCTGCGAAGCCCGCCACCAGCACGGGCGCATCGGGAAGCCGGACCGCTCCGGTACTGGCACTCATCACTTGGTTCTCATGGGTCGGTGCCAAATCTATCCGCTATTCATCGCAGGAGCCATCGCCCCCGTTTCATGCGACCATCGGTTGACGGAAGCCGCTGCGGCCCATAGGTTCCCGCGGCTTCGGCAGTGAAGGCATAGATGATGGACGACGAACGGAACTACGCTTTGGCGGCGCGTGCCTGGCCCTTCGAGGAGGCGCGCAAGCTGGTCCAGCGCGTCAAGGACGCCCCGCCGACCAAGGGCTATGTCCTGTTCGAGTCCGGCTATGGCCCTTCCGGCCTGCCCCATATCGGCACCTTCGGCGAGGTTGTCCGCACGACCATGGTGCGCCAGGCCTTCCGGAGGATGTCGGACCTGCCGACGAAGCTCTTCGCCTTCTCCGACGACATGGACGGGCTGCGCAAGGTTCCCGACAACGTGCCGAACCCGGCGATGCTGCGCGAGCATCTGGGGCAACCACTCACCCGCATCCCCGATCCCTTCGGCAAGTATGAGAGCTTCGGCCATCACAACAATGCGATGCTGCGCCGCTTCCTCGACGGCTTCGGCTTCGACTATGAGTTCCAGAGCTCGACCGACTGGTATATGAGCGGGCGCTTCGATCGGGGGCTGCTCGACGTGCTCGGCCATTACGACGCGATCATGGAGGTCATGCTGCCGAGCCTCAGGGAAGAGCGGCAGCAGAGCTACAGCCCATTCCTTCCGATCTCGCCGAAGACCGGCCGCGTCCTCCAGGTGCCGATCTTGGAGGTGCGCGAGAATGCCGGCACCATCGTCTTCCGCGACGAGGACGAGACCCTGACCGAGCTGCCCGTCACCGGGGGGAAGTGCAAGCTGCAATGGAAGCCCGACTGGGCCATGCGCTGGCACGCCCTCGGCGTCGACTACGAGATGTCGGGCAAGGATCTCATCCCCTCCGTCGAACTCGGCAACAAGATCTGCCGCGTCCTCGGCAGCCGCCCGCCCGACGGCTTCAACTACGAGCTCTTCCTCGACGAGAAGGGCCAGAAGATCTCCAAATCCAAGGGCAACGGCCTCAGCGTCGACGAGTGGCTGGCCTATGCCCCGCCGGAGAGCCTGTCCCTCTTCATGTATCAGAAGCCGCGCGCGGCGAAACGGCTCTATTTCGACGTCATTCCGCGGGCGGTGGACGACTACCTGACCTTCCTCGACAAATATCCCGAGGAGAACGAGGCGCAGCGGCTCGAGAATCCCGTCTGGCACATCCATGACGGCCATCCGCCGAAAGGGGGGCTGCCCATCGGCTTCGGGATCCTGCTGAACCTCGCGAGCGTCGCCCATGCCAAGGATAAGGCGGCGCTCTGGGGCTATATTAGCCGCTACGTGCCGGAGGCCACACCGGCAAACCAGCCGCTGCTCGACCGGCTGGTGGGCTATGCCCTCGCCTATTGCCGCGATTTCGTGAAGCCGGCGAAGCGCTACCGCGCGCCCGGCGAGGTCGAGCGCCAGGCGCTGGCCGATCTCCGGGCGGAACTCACGACCCTGCCGGCGGGGGCTTCGCCCGACGAGATCCAGGACCGGGTCTATGCCGTGGGCAAGCGTCACGCCTTCGCCGATCTCAGGGCCTGGTTCCAGGCCCTCTACGAAATTCTGCTCGGCCAGGCGACCGGCCCGCGCATGGGCTCCTTCATCGCGCTTTACGGCCTGGGCGAAACCGCCGCGCTGATCGACAAGGCGCTGGCCGGCGAGGATCTGAGCGCGGCCTAGTCCCGTCGTTGCCTAGGAATTTAGCCCTTCGGACTTGCCTCGCCTGAGTGGCCGCTATCCGCCATGGGCGAAGTCCCAATAGAGCTCGCGGGCTCGGCGGAAGATGGGGCCCGGCTGCAGGTCGCGGTCGTCGATCCGGGTGAAGGGCATCACCTTGCCGTAATTGCCGGTCGAGAAGATCTCGTCGGCCTCCTGGAGATCGCGATACTCGAGGACGCGCTCATGGACGGGAATGCCCGCCTTGCGCAGAAGCTGGATCACCCGCTGGCGCGTGATGCCGTTGAGGAAGCAGCCATTATGGATGGGCGTATGGGCGGCGCCGTCCTTGGCAATCCAGAGATTGGCCGAGGCGAACTCGGCGACATGGCCCAGCGGATCGAGCATGACCGCCTCGTCGAAGCCGCGTGACTTCGCCTCAGCCGCAGCGCGCCCGGCCTGGGCATAGAGACAGACCGCCTTGGCGTCGGTGGGGGCCGTATCCGGCGATGGCCGCCGCCATTTGGAGAGGCTGCAGGACTGGCTGCGCTTCGGATCGGGCAAGGGATAGTCGACGACCGAGATGGCGATCTTGGTGCTATCCGCGGCCGGCTCCATCCAGCCATCCGTCGACCACATGAAGGGGCGGAGATAGAGCGCCGTCCCTTTGGGAAACTTTGCGATCCCGTCCTCGATCACCTCGCGGATCTCGCCGGCCGAGAGCGGCGAGCGCAGGCCCAGCGCCGTGGCCGAGCGGATGGCGCGCTGGCAATGCAGATCGAGATCGGGGGTCACGCCTTCGAAGGCCCGCGCGCCGTCGAAGATCGCAGCACCCAGCCAGGTGGCATGCGACCAGGCGGTCATCAGCAGCGGGTCGCCCGTGACCCATTTCCCATCGACGAAATGCCAGGCGTTGATGGCGCCCATGGCGTCCTCCAGTTCTGTGAGAGGAAAGCTTAGCCCAGCCTTGCCCTCGGGGCCAACCGGCGAGCGCGATCGGCTGGCCCACTGTGCTCAGCGCGCCGCCAGCCGCCCGTACCAGGCGAGCCCCTGGGCGCGCCAGGCGGGCAGCATTGGGGCCGAGGCGCGCCGGCAAGCGGCCTGGTGCTGGGCCGCCAGCGCCAGATCGTCGCAGGTGCGGCTCGCCGCCCGGGCCGCGGCGATCTCGAAGGCACCCGCCCCGCCGGCAAGCGCCGCCCGGCGCAGATGGTCCGGCATCCGGCCGTCGAAACGCTGCTCCAGCAGGCGATAGAGGAAATGGGCGTCCATGTACCATTGCAGCACACGACTCTGCGATCGGTCAAGGAATTGTTTCCTATCATGGCACGTGGATCGCGCTCCGCCTGCCCCTCTCCCGTGCTTTGAAGCGGGAGAGAGTGAGGACCCATCGCGTAGCGATGGGGAGGGTGAGGGTGGATCTGATCGGACTGGTGGTAAGCCTACTGGCTCACCCACAGGATCCGCGCGATCCAGCGGACCTCGCTCATATCCAGGCTGCGGGTCGGGTGGCGCGGGTTGAGGGAGCCGAGTTCGAGCTTCTGGGCGGTCTGGCGCAGGACCTGCTTGGCCATGACCTCGCCCTTGCGGGTCTTCACCACCACGCGGTCGCCGCGGCGGATATCCGCGGCGGGGGAGACGACGATGATATCGCCGGCGCGATAGACCGGCATCATGCTGTCGCCGGCCACCTCGAGGGCATAGGCGGCGGGATCGCGCAGATCGGGGAAGTCGATATCGTCCCAGCCGCGGCCCACGGGATAGCCGGCATCGTCGAAAAAGCCCGCCGCCCCGGCCTGGGCGTAGCCGATCAGCGGCAGGCGGCGCGCCGGTCCGC
This sequence comes from Dongiaceae bacterium, assembly GCA_035263545.1. Taxonomy (GTDB): domain Bacteria; phylum Pseudomonadota; class Alphaproteobacteria; order Dongiales; family Dongiaceae; genus DASXQK01. The sequence goes on along the minus strand of DATFRE010000240.1, from coordinate 918 downwards.
CGGCCCGGCCGGACATGAGGGCGACGAAGCCGGTCATGCTCTCGCCGGTCGCGGTCAGGATCTTGGCGATGCTCTCGGTGGTCGGCCAGCGCGGTTTGCCCTCGCGCGTCGCCCGTTTGCTCTTGTTGAAGGAGGTGGGATCGAGCCCGGCGCGGCGCGCCAGACCCGAGGCACTGAGCCCATTCTTCGCTGCCAGCCGGTCGATCGCCCGCCAGACATCGCCATGTTTCAGCATGGGAGGATGTTCCGCTGCTCCGCCGGGCTTGTCATCTGGAAAAAAGGGGATCAGCGCGATAGGTTCGCGCCGGCATGAGCGCCTTCCTCGACCTCGCGGCGCGTCTTCTGCGCCAGCTGCCGGCGGAGACGGCCCATCGCCTGACCCTTCGCGCCCTTGCCGCCCTGCCGGTCGGCTGGATCGGCAATGGCGCCGGGGAGGCCTGGGAAGAAGATCACATTCTCGCGACGAGGGTCTTCGGCCTGGATTTTCCCAATCCCGTCGGGCTGGCCGCGGGCTTCGACAAGAACGCCGAAGCCTTCGCCCATATGCCGCGCTTGGGCTTCGGCTTCGCCGAGATCGGCAGCGTGACGCCGCGGCCTCAGGCCGGAAACCCTCGCCCGCGCCTGTTCCGGCTCGCCGAAGACCAGGCGATCGTCAACCGCATGGGCTTCAACAATGACGGGCTCGCCGCCGTCCAGGCCCGGTTGCGCGGGCGCGATCCCGCGGTCCAGGGCATCCTCGGGGCCAATCTCGGGAAGAACAAAGACAGCGACGATGCGGTGGCGGATTACGTCGCCGGGGTGAGAGCGCTGGCGCCGCTGGCGGACTACCTCGTCGTCAACGTCTCCTCTCCCAACACCCCGGGCCTGCGCGCGCTGCAGGGGCGGGAGCCGCTCGCAGCCGTGCTCGCGGCCGTGCGC
>DATFRE010000239.1:0-9400 GCA_035263545.1 Dongiaceae bacterium | reverse complement strand
GGGGCGGATAAGAGGGAAGAGGAGAGATTCTGTCAACGCGCCAAGAGCCCTGTTCGCTCCTCGCTCCGCGATTCCGGGTTGACAGAATTGGTCGGGTGCGCTTATTTGAATCTCGCGCCGATTTGAGCATTCAGCTTGCGGGCGCGTTATAAATGCGGCTAAAGCGATACGAGCTCCGCTCGGCGCCCATGCCGCAGCGGAGTTTTTTATTGGCCCTGGTCCGGGGCGCTTATCGGACCCGCGGGAATTTGAAGGGCAGCTTGCGGCCGCGTAATCCCACGCTAAAGCGCCACGGGGAATAGCTCCGTGGGCCCGACTTTGACGGGTGCGGGGCGTTCCTAAATCCTCCCCGCCCGTTGCAGCAAGCCTTCCATGCGAGTGGAAGAGCAATGGAGCGTAGGCGATGGAATACTTTCCGGTCTTTCTCGACCTGAAGCGCCGCCCGGTCCTGCTTGTCGGCGGCGGTGAAGCGGCGCTGCGCAAGCTCCGCCTTCTGCGGAAGGCGGGAGCGGAGGTCACCGTGGTGGCGCCTCGCATTCTTCCGGAGATCGAGGCTTCGGCTGCTGCTCTCAGGCGCCGCGGCTTCGTCGACGGCGATGTCAACGGCCAGACCATCATCTTCGCCGCCACCGGCATCGAGGCGGTGGACGATCGGGTTGCCGAGGCTGCGCGCTGGGCCAATCTGCCGGTCAATGTGGTCGATAGGCCGGCGGCCTCGAGCTTCATCGTCCCGGCCATCGTGGAGCGCGATCCCATCGTCGTCGCCATTTCCAGCGGCGGCGCCGCCCCGGTGCTCGCCCGGCGCCTGCGGGAGGCTATCGAGCGTCTGCTGCCGGCGCGTCTCGGCCGGCTTGCCAACTTCGCCAACAGCTTCCGCGGCGCTGTCCGTGGCCTGCTGCCCGATGCGACGGCCCGCCGGCGATTCTGGGAGCGCTTCTTCGAAGGCCCGGTCGCCGAATCGGTGCTGGCAGGGGAGGAGGGCCGCGCTCGCGAGGCCATGCTCACTTTGGTCAACACGCCTGCGAACGAGAAGCGGGAAGGCGGGATCGTTCAGTTGATCGGCACGGGGCCGGGAGATTCCGACCTACTGACCTTGCGCGCCCTTCAGGTCATGCAGCGGGCCGATGTCGCGGTCCACGACCGCGGGATCGGGGCTTCGATTCTTGACCTGCTCCGCCGCGATGCCGAGCGCATCAATGTCGAGGGCTTGGCTCAGCCGGCGATCAACGAGCTTCTCGCCGGCCTGGCCCAGGCGGGAAAACGGGTGGCCCGGCTGGCCGCGGGCGATCCCTTCCTGCTCGGGCAGGGCGGTGAGGAACTCGGCTTCCTCAGCCGGCGCGCCATCGCGACGGAGGTGGTGCCGGGCGTGGCGCTCGCCCATCGCTCCGCCATCGAGGCCCGCAGCCTGAGGCGCGCATGAGCCGGATGGTGACCGCAAACCGGCTGCGTGACGGCGCCGTGGTCTTCCTCGCCGCAGGCGGGCGCTGGACGAGGCGGGTCGCGGAGGGCCATGTGGCGGAGACAGAGGCGCATGCCGCGGCACTGCTGCGTGCCGCGGAGGCGGTACCCACCGAGGTGGTGGGTCCCTATCTGATCGAGGTGGCGGCCCATGGTGGGAGCTGGGTTCCGTTGCGCTATCGGGAACGCATTCGCGCCAAGGGCCCCAGCGTCGATACGCCGGTGAAGCAGCCGGCGCCAGGAGCGTGAGCCATGTATGCCTATGACAGTTTCGACCAGAGCCTGATTGCCGAGCGCGTCAATCAGTTCCGCGAGCAGGTGGCGCGGCGGCTGGCCGGCGAGATCAGCGAGGACGAGTTCAAGCCGCTCAGGCTGATGAACGGCCTCTATTTGCAGCTCCACGCCTATATGTTCCGCATCGCCATTCCCTATGGCACGCTGAATTCGCGCCAGCTTCGCACGCTTGCCCATATTGCCCGGCGCTATGACCGCGGCTACGGCCATTTCACGACGCGCCAGAACATCCAGTTCAACTGGATCAGGCTCGAGGACACGCCGGACATCCTGGCCGAGCTGGCTGGGGTCGAGATGCATGGCATCCAGACCAGCGGGAACTGCATCCGCAATGTGACCGCCGACCATTTCGCCGGCGTGGCGGCCGACGAGATCGAGGATCCCCGCATCTGGTGCGAAATCGTCCGGCAATGGTCGACCTTCCATCCGGAATTCTCCTTCCTGCCGCGCAAGTTCAAGATCGCCATCACCGGCGCACCCCATGACCGCGCGGCGGTGAAGGTGAACGATATCGGACTTCGCATGCACAAGAACGCGGCGGGCGAGGTGGGCTTCGAGGTGATCGTGGGTGGCGGACAGGGGCGCACGCCCGCCATCGGCGTCACCATCCGCGATTTCCTGCCCAAGCAGCATCTGCTCTCCTATCTCGAGGCGATCCTCAGGACCTACAACCTGCTGGGCCGGCGCGACAATCTCTACAAGTCGCGGATCAAGATCCTGGTCGCTGCGGTGGGCGCCGCCAAGTTCGCCGAGGCCGTCGAGGAGGAGTGGACCCGCATCAAGGACGGCCCGCTCGTTCTGCCGCTCGCCGAGATCAAGCGCATCGAGGCGCAATTCGCCCCGCCCCAATACGCGCCGGCCGATCCCTTCCCGCCGGAAGTCGTGGCCAAGCGCCAGGCCTCACCCGCCTTCGCCCGCTGGATGCGCAGCAATGTCGCCGCCCATCGCCAGCCGGGCTATGCCATCGTCACCCTCTCCCTGAAGCCAGATGGCGGCATCCCCGGGGATGCGACCGCCGAGCAGATGGATGCGATCGCGGATCTCGCCGATTCCTACAGCCATGGCGAGATCCGCGTCAGCCATGTCCAGAACCTCGTCCTGCCCGATGTCCGGCGCGCCGATCTGCCGGCGCTGTGGGACCGGCTCACGGCCCTGGGCCTGGCGACGCCGAATATCGGCCTCATCGGCGACATCATCGCCTGTCCGGGCCTGGACTATTGCAGCCTCGCCAATGCGCGCTCGATCCCCATCGCCCAGCGCCTGAGCGAGCGCTTCGCCGATCCCGAGCGCCAGCGCGAGATTGGCGAGCTCGCCATCAAGATCTCTGGCTGCATCAACGCCTGCGGCCATCACCATGTCGGCCATATCGGCATTCTGGGCGTCGACAAGAAGGGCGAGGAGTTCTACCAGATCGCCCTCGGTGGCAATGCCGATGAGAACGCCAGCATCGGCGACATCATTGGGCCGGCCTTCTCCGCCGACAGCGTGGTCGACGCGGTCGCGACCATCGTCGATGTCTATCTAGACCGGCGGCAGGAAGGCGAGCGCTTCCTCGATGCCTATCGCCGGCTCGGCCAGGCACCCTTCAAGGAGAAGCTCTATGCCGCTCATTAAGGCGGGGCAGCCCGCGGCGGATCCCTTCCTGCAGATCGCCGATGGCGAGCCGCTGCCGGCCGAGGGCGCCATCATCGTTAGCCTGGCGCGCTGGCAGGAGGAGCGCGGCCTGATCGAGCCGCGGCGCGATCTTCTGGGGGTACGCCTGAAGGCCGCCGATCTCGTCGAGCAGATCGCCGGCGATCTCGACAGGCTCGCGGTCATCGTCCTCGAATTCCCCAAGTTCAACGACGGCCGTGCGCTTTCCCAGGCGCGCCTCCTGCGCGAACGCCACGGCTATCGCGGCGAGATCCGCGCGACAGGCAGGGTGGTGCGCGACCTGCTGCTGTTCATGCATCGCTGCGGCTTCGATGCGTTTGCGACCGATGACCATGTGACGGCGGAGATCGTCCGCAAGAGCCTGGCCACCTTTTCCCTTTCCTATCAGCCGGCGGCAGATGGACGGCCTTCGGTGATCGAGCTGCGCCATGGGCGGCGCGCTGCGGCGCTGGGAGCCGCGACGGAACAGGGCAGGGCCGGCGGCCAGGATTGCTGCGCCGGCGGGGCCTGAGAGAGGGTGGCCCCATGCCTGCCCGAAGACCGAAAGGACTGAATTCCGCTCCGGCGCGGGTTATGCTCGCGCATGACCTTTCTCCAGGCGATCAATCCTCTCTACACCCTCTCCGGCTTCTGCGTCGGCGCGCTTGTCGGCATGACCGGCGTCGGCGGCGGCTCGCTCATGACGCCGCTGCTGATCCTGCTGTTCGGGATCCATCCCTCCACCGCGGTCGGCACCGATCTGCTCTACGCGGCGGTGACCAAGAGCGGCGGCACGCTGGTACATGGGGTCTATCGCACCGTCGACTGGCGCATCGTGGGTCGCCTGGCGGCGGGAAGCCTGCCGGCGACCTGCCTCACGATCTTCGCCATGTCGGGCGCCAATCTCCATGGCGACGCTGCGGCCAAGCTGATCAACACGGTGCTGAGCGTGGCTCTGGTGCTGACCGCCCTGGCCTTGGTGTTCCGGCGCCAGATCCTCGATCTGCATGCGCGCCATATCGGCGAACTCAAACCGAGAAGTACGGCGATCGCCACGGTTACCGTGGGTGCCGTCCTCGGCGTGCTCGTCTCAGTATCTTCGGTGGGTGCCGGCGCCATCGGCGTCACAGCCCTCATCCTGCTCTACCCGCATCTGCCGATGCGACAGATCGTGGGCTCCGACATCGCCCATGCCGTGCCGCTGACGCTGGCCGGCGGAATCGGTCACTGGCTGCTGGGCTCCATAGACTGGCACATCCTGCTCTCGCTGCTGGTGGGCTCGCTTCCGGGAATCGCCGTCGGGAGCCATGTCTCGGTGCGGGTCTCGGACCGGACGCTCCGGCTGACGCTCGCGACGGTGCTCATGGTCGTCGCGGCCAAGCTCATCTTGTAGAGCGAAACATAGTTTCAGCGATTTCTAAAAATAGACATAATATTATTCACTACTATCTTGAAGAGCATGAGAATACCCCTATAATCTTTTCCCAGCGCCGATTTGAACGTCAGCTTGCGGGCGCTTAACAAATGCAGCTAAAGCGAGGCGACCCGCCAGCCTCTGCTGTGCGGGTTTTTGCGTGACGAGGGAGAGGGCCGCTTCAGCCGCCCGTCTCGCCGGACCGCCGCCTCGAGCTGTGTGTCGTGACCTATAATTGAGGCAAACGGAAACCGGAGGATTGAACATGACGACGACAACTTGGCTTCGCCGAACGAGTATCGCGCTTGCCGCGGTACTGGGGCTTGGCATCGCTGCCGCGCAGGCGGGCGAGGTGACATTGACCAATGTCTCCTATGACCCGACGCGCGAGCTCTACAAGGCCTATGACGCGCTCTTCGCCAAATACTGGAAGGAGAAGACCGGCGACACCGTCACTATCAAGGTGTCGAACGGCGGCTCCGGCGCCCAGGCGCGGGCGGTGATTGACGGGCTGGAGGCCGATGTTGTGACCCTGGCGCTGGCCTATGACGTCAACGCCATCGCGCGCAAAAGCGGGCTCATCGATGCCAGCTGGCAGAGCAAACATCCGAACAACAGCGCGCCCTACACCTCGACCATCGTCTTCCTGGTCCGCAAGGGCAATCCCAAGCAGATCAAGGATTGGGACGATCTGATCCGCCCGGGAGTGCAGGTCATGACCCCCGATCCCAAGACCTCGGGCGGGGCGCGCTGGTCCTCTCTCGCCGCCTACGGCTATGCGCTGAAGAAATACGGTAGCGACGACAAGGCGAAGGAGTTCGTGGCCAATCTCTATCGCAACGTGCCGGTGCTGGACACCGGCGCGCGCGGCTCGACCACCACCTTCGTCCAGCGCGGCATCGGCGACGTCCTGCTGTCCTGGGAGAACGAGGCCTTCCTGGCGGTGAAAGAGCTGGGACCCGACAAGTTCGAGATCGTCGTGCCCTCGGTCAGCATCCTGGCCGAGCCGCCGGTCGCGGTGGTCGACAAGGTGGTCGACAAGCGCGGCACCCGCGCCGTGGCCGAGGCCTATCTGCAATATCTCTATAGCCCTGAGGCGCAAGAGCTGGAGACGCAAAACTTCTACCGGCCGCGCCTCGAATCCGTCGCGGCGAAATATGCGGCGAACTTCCCGAAGATCCCGCTCTTCACCATCGACGAGACCTTCGGCGGCTGGGACAAGGCGCAGAAGACCCACTTCGCCGATGGCGGAGTCTTCGACCAGATCTATCACCCGGGCAATTGAGCGTGACGGCGTACGACAAGAGCGCAATGCCCCTCTTCTTGCACCCCCTTGGTGGGGGCGGGTCGGGGTGGGGGTGGTGCGACATGCGCGGTCATCCGAAGCACCCTGCGCGGCGTCACCCCCCACCCCGACCCTCCCCCGCAAGGGGGGAGGGAGATTGGGATGCGGCGGCGCCCTGCCTCCAGGAAGCAGCAAGGAAGGGCGGCTAGCCTTGTCCCTTCTCGCGAACATTCCGCTCAGGCGCAAGCCGAGCGTCATGCCGGGATACGGCCTGACGCTGGGCTATACGCTGACATATCTCTCCCTCATCGTCCTCATCCCCCTGGCCGGCCTGCTGCTGCGGCCGGTGACGCTGGGCTGGCAGGGCTTCTGGCAGGTCGTCCTGGCGCCCCGGGTGCTGGCCGCCCTCGAGCTCAGTTTCGGCGCCTCGCTCATCGCCGCGGCGGTGAACGCCGTCTTCGGCGGTGTCGTCGCCTGGGTGCTGGTGCGCTACGAGTTTCCCGGCCGGCGCCTCGTCGATGCCCTGGTCGATCTTCCCTTCGCGCTGCCCACGGCGGTCGCCGGCATCGCGCTGACCGCGCTTTATGCGCCCAATGGCTGGATCGGCGAATGGCTGGAGCCGCTCGGGCTCAAGGTCGCCTTCACGCGCCTCGGCATCATGGTTGCGCTCACCTTCATCGGCCTGCCTTTCGTCGTCCGCACCCTGGAGCCGGTGCTTCAGGATCTCGATCCGGAATTCGAGGAGGCGGCGGCGACTCTCGGCGCCGGCCGGCTGCAGACCTTCCTCCGGGTCGTCCTTCCCGCCATTCTGCCGGCGCTCCTGACCGGGGTGGCGCTGGCCTTTGCCCGCGGCGTTGGCGAATACGGCTCCGTCATCTTCATCGCCGGCAACATGCCGATGGTCTCGGAGATCGCCCCGCTCCTGATCGTCGTCAAGCTGGAGCAGTACGACTATGCCGGCGCGGCGGCGGTGGGCGTGGCTATGCTGCTCTTGTCCTTCCTGCTGCTGCTGCTGATCAACCTGCTGCAGCGCTGGAAGACGGCGCAGGGCTCGACCTGATCCATGGCCGCAAAGTCCCATGGGGCGCGAAGGCGCGCGATCCGCGAGCCCGCTTTGGTCAAATGGGCGCTGCTCGCCATCGCCCTCGTCTATCTGGTGCTCTTCCTGGTGCTGCCGCTTGCCTCGGTCTATGCCCAGGCGCTCGCCGACGGCCTCGGCCATTATTTCGCATCCATCCTCGATCCCGATATGCTGGCCGCCGTGCGGCTGACGCTCCTGGTCGCCGTGATCGCTGTGCCGCTCAACCTGGTCTTCGGCGTTGCCGCGGCCTGGACCGTGGCCAAGTTCGAATTCCGCGGCAAGAGCGTGCTGATCACCCTCATAGACCTGCCCTTCTCCGTCTCGCCTGTGGTCTCCGGACTGATCTACGTGCTGCTCTTCGGGGCCCAGGGCTGGCTCGGCCCCTGGCTCCAGGCCCATGACATCAAGATCATCTTCAACGTCTCGGGCATCGTGCTGGCGACGATCTTCGTCACCTTTCCCTTCGTCGCCCGCGAGCTCATCCCGCTGATGCAGCAGCAGGGCATGGAGGAGGAGGAGGCCGCCATCGTGCTGGGGGCTGGGGGCTGGCAGACCTTCTGGCGCGTCACGCTGCCGAACGTGAAATGGGGCCTGCTCTATGGCGTGCTGCTGTGCAATGCCCGGGCCATGGGCGAGTTCGGTGCGGTCTCGGTGGTCTCCGGCCATATCCGGGGCGAGACCCTTACCATGCCTCTCCAGGTGGAGCTGCTCTATAACGATTACGATTTCGTCGGCGCCTTCGCAGTGGCTTCGCTCCTGTCCCTCCTGGCGCTGGTGACCTTGACGCTGAAGAGCCTGCTCGAATGGCGCTTCCGCAGCGAGGCCGAGGAAATCGCGGCGTAGAATTCATTGCGGCTGAGCACATATTGCGGCATAGAGCGATTTCGATGAGCGTCGAACTGAACGGCATCGTCAAGCGCTTCGGCGATTTCCTCGCCCTGGACGGCGTCGATCTCAGCATCCGAACCGGCGAATTCATTGCCCTGCTGGGGCCTTCCGGCTCCGGCAAGACGACCCTCCTGCGCATCATCGCCGGGCTCGAATACCCCGATGCCGGCCGGCTCGTGATCGCCGGTGAGGATGCCGGCGCGCGCAGCGCGAAGGAGCGGGGGATCGGCCTGGTCTTCCAACACTATGCGCTCTTCCGCCATATGACGGTGTTCGAGAACGTCGCCTTCGGCCTCAGGGTCAAGCCGCGCGCCGCGCGCAAATCGAGCAAGGAGATCCGCGAGCGCGTCGAGCGGCTTCTGGAACTGGTCCAGCTCGGCCAGTTCGCCACCCGCTATCCGAACCAGCTCTCCGGCGGCCAGCGCCAGCGCGTGGCGCTCGCCCGTGCGCTCGCCATCGAGCCACGGCTGCTCCTGCTCGACGAGCCCTTCGGCGCGCTGGATGCCAAGGTGCGCAAGGAGCTGCGCCGGTGGCTGCGCCGCCTGCATGACGAGATGGGACTGACCAGCCTCTTCGTCACCCATGACCAGCAGGAGGCGCTCGAGCTCGCCGATCGCGTGGTGGTGATGGATCATGGCCGGATCCAGCAGGTGGGCCATCCCGATCGGGTCTATGCCGACCCCGCGAGCCCCTTCGTCTTCGACTTCATCGGCCATTCCAACCGTTTCGACGGCAGCGTCAAGGATGGCAAGCTCTGCCTCGGCGGCGTCACCCTGGGCAACGTTCCGGCCGGAACGCCCGAGGGCAAGGTCGCCGTCTATGTCCGGCCCCATGACATCGCCTTGGCCTCGCCCGGCGCCTCGGACAGCCTGCCGGCCAAGATCCTGCAGCGCCTTCCCGCCGGCTCCGTGCACCGGCTGGAGGCGGAATCGCCGGCGGCCGAGCAGACCGTGGAGATCGAGCTGCCGCTTTCCGTTGATCTGCCGCCGGACCTCGGCCCCGGCAGTGCCGTCGGGCTCTGGCTCCACAGCTACAAGCTGTTCGCGGCCTGACCGGCGAAGCCGGAAGACCGCCTCGCCAACCCTTCGTCTTGTCGCCTCCCGATTTCCGTCTATCGTACGGGCCTTCTGTCACGATCGGGCGGAAAGCGCCTCCGCCTTAACTCCGGAAGGATATCGAGAATGAGTGTCGAGCAGAGACTTGCCGAGATGTCGCTCAGCCTGCCGAGCCTGAGCAAGCCGCGATTTCGCTATGTGCCGCTCAAGCGGGCAGGGGAGATCGTCCATATCTCGGGACAGGTCCCGCGGCTCGCCGACGGTTCGCTGCTGACCGGGAAGGTGGGCGGCGC
>DATFRE010000238.1:0-4982 GCA_035263545.1 Dongiaceae bacterium | reverse complement strand
CGATCTTGCCCTGGGTCTCGATGGGCATGTCGGCGACCTCGTCGAGAAGCAGCGTGCCGCCATGGGCCTGCTCCAGGGTGCCGACCTTGGTCGGGCCGTCGGCCCGCTCGCCGAGGCTCTCGCTGCCGAAGAGCTCGACTTCCAGCCGGTCAGCGCGCATGGCCGCGCAATTGATGACGACGAAGGGCCCGCTCGCCCGCTTGGACAGCAGATGCAGGAGCCGGGCCGCCACCTCCTTGCCGCAGCCGGCCGGGCCGACGATCAGCACGCGGCTGCCGGTGGGCGCCACCCGCTCGATCTGCTGGCGAGAATGGTTGACCGCCGGCGACTGGCCCAAGAGCTCGTATTCCAGTCCGGCGCGGCTGCGCAGCTCCTCGTTCTCGCGGCGCAGGCGCGCGGCCTCCATGGCGCGCTCGACGATCAGCAGCAGACGATCGGCCTTGAAGGGCTTCTCGATGAAGTCATAGGCCCCGAGCTTGATGGACTGGACCGCTGTCTCGATATTGCCGTGCCCGCTGATCATGACGACGGGCAGGCTCGGATGTTCGCGCTTTATGACCTCGAGGGTCTCCAGACCGTCGAGCGTGCTGCCCTGAAGCCAGATATCGAGGACGACCATGGTCGGACGGCGGGCGCGGATCGCCTCCAGCGCGCCATCGCTGTTGGCCGCTTCGCGGGTCTGGTAGCCCTCGTCCTTGAGAATGCCGGCGATGAGAAGGCGGATATCCGCCTCATCGTCGACGATCAGAATGTCACGCGCCATGAGCCTTGAACAACCTCGTTCGAGTACCGGTAGCGGCGACCTCTTCCATTGCCGCCGGCCGGTTCACGAAAATCAGCCTGACCGAAGCCCCCCCACCGGGTCGGTCGTCCAATATCAGATTGCCGCCGTGGTCCTCCATGATTTTCTTGACGATAGCGAGGCCGAGACCGGTCCCCTTCGCCCGCGTCGTGACATAGGGCTCGGTGAGACGGTAGCGCTCGACCTTCGGCAAGCCGCGCCCGTTGTCCTCGATCAGGATGAAGGCCTCGCCCTTCTGCATGCCAAGCGTCAGCCAGATTTCGCCGGCCGGCCCACCGGGCTGATCGCTGAGGCGGCCATCGATCGCATCGGCGGCATTTTGCAGCAGGTTGGTCACTGCGCGACCGACCAGCGTGGCGTCACAATCCAGCAGCAGTGGCGTCTGTGGAAGATTCACGTGATATGCGATCTGGGGATGGGCGCTCTGCTGCAGGAAGAGCGACTGGCGACAGAGCTCGACGATGTTCTCGCGTAGCATCACCGGGGCGGGCATGCGGGCAAAAGCGGAAAACTCGTCCACCATGCGCCCGATGTCACCGACCTGTCGCACGATGGTATCGGTGCAGACCTGGAAGGTCGCCGGATCGTCGGTGATCTGCCGCAGATACTTGCGCTTCAGACGTTCGGCCGAGAGCTGGATCGGCGTCAGCGGATTCTTGATCTCATGGGCGATGCGCCGGGCGACGTCGGCCCAGGCCGCCTTGCGCTGGGCGCCCAGAAGCTCGGTCACGTCGTCGAAGGTGACGACGAAGCGGTGGCCCTCCCCCTCTCCGCGCCCCGCGCTCACCCGCAGCAGGAGGTTACGGGTCTGCCCGGCGCGCTCGACATTGATCTGCGCCTCGACAGGGCGCTGCGGAGCCGCGATCGCCTCGTCGAGCAGCTCCGCCATCTCCGGCACGAGGTCCTGCAGCCGCTCGCCGACATGGGCGGTGAGATCGACGCTGAGGAGCTCGCAGGCCGAGCGGTTGGGCAGCTCGATTCGGCCCTCGTGATCGATGCCGACGACCCCGGCGGAGACGCCGGAGAGCACCAGCTCGGTGAAGCGCCGGCGCTGATCGAGCTGCGAATTGGCATCGATCAGCTCGCGCCGCTGACTCTGGAGCTGGCTCGTCATCCGGTTGAAGGCGCGGCTGAGGCTTCCGACCTCGTCGCCGGGCGGTCCCTCGGCGACCCGGACGGAGAGATCACCGCTGCGAACCCGCTCCGCCGCATCGGCGAGGAGGCCCATCGGACGCACCAGATGTGAGGCGAAGACGAGCGCGATCCAGACCGAGGCGAAGAGGATCAGCAGCGCCACGACGACGAAGATGAAGGCGAAGGTGATCTGCACGCCCGAGCGTCGGTGGTCGAGATCCTGATAGGCCGCCGCCGCGCCGGTTGCGTCCTGGACATATGACAGCACCTGCGGGTCTACCAGCCGTCCGACATAGAGGAAGGTATCGGTGACCGGATCGAGCTGCACCAATGCCCGCACCCGGTCACCCGTGGGGCTCGGCAGCACCAGGGCCTGGCCGCGCCGCGCCTGGTTGAAGGCCCAGTCCGGCAGATCGAGATCATAGGCGAGCAGCAGGTTGGCGCCGGCATTGGCCAGTATCTGGCGCCGACCGTCGATGACCGCGGCTTCGTCGAGCTGGCGCACCCATGCGTTGGCCGAAAGGACCTGGTCGAGTTGCTGCTGGCTCAAGCTGAGGAAGCCGTTGTTGCGCAGCCCCGCCGCCATGTCGAGGGCCGAATCGCTCAGCCGCTGCCGATGCTCCTGCAGATAGGCTTGCGCCACGTACTTCGCTCCGTCGACCGCGGTGTTCACGCGCTGGCTGAACCAGGCTTCGATGCCGAAGTTGACGAACAGCGTGGTGAAGATCGCCACGATGATCGTCGGGGTCATGGCGGCGATCCCGAAGAGCAGGACCATCCGGGCATGGAGCCGGGCGCCGGCGAGGCCCCGGCGGCGCTGGATCCAGAGGGTGACCAGCCGGCGGGCGAGAAGGACGCCCAGGAGGAGCAGGACGACCAGATCGATCAGCAGCAGGATGGCAGCCATCCGGTTTTGGCCCTGGGCCGCGCCGAAGCTGCCGGTCAGCACGCTATAGGTCGTCAGCCCCGAGGCGATGGCGGCCACGAGCAAGGCAATTGCCAGCTTGCGCTCGAGCCCGATCCGGCGCGCCCAGGCCACCTGGCGACGGACGAACTGCCCCGCCCAATCAGCTGAAGTCACAGCCACGACCGATCCGCCACCAGAAATCCTGCCACCTGTGGCACGAAAGCCACAGCTTAGCTTACGCCACGGGAGATTTCGATATCCAATTCGCGGATCTTTTTGCGCAGGGTATTGCGGTTGATTCCCAGCAGCTCGGCGGCTTTGATCTGGTTGCCGCGGGTGGCCTCGAGCGTGATGCCGAGGAGCGGGCGCTCCACCTCCCTGAGGATGCGCTCATAGAGCCCGCTGGAGGGCAGGCCGGGCCGGTGCGCGGTGAAGTACTGGCGCAGATGCCGCTCCGTCGCCTCGGAGAGGGATTCGTTCCGGGGCTGGCCTTCCTCCCCCGCCAAAGGCGAGGCTCCGGCCAGTTCGATATCGATGATTTCGGCGTCGATGACGTTCTGACCATAGAGCACGGCTATCCGGCGCATCAGGTTTTCCAGCTCGCGGACATTGCCCGGCCAGCTGTGCTCGCGCAGGCGCTGCTGGGCGGCTGCGTCCAGGGTCTTGGGCGTCTCGCCGGATGGTGCGGCGACCGCCAGGAAATGGCGCGCCAGCTCGACGATATCCTCGCTGCGCTCGCGCAGTGCCGGAAGGCGGATCGGCACGACGTTCAGGCGATAGAACAGGTCCTCACGAAACTGGCCCTGGCGGATCGCCTGGCGCAGGTCGCGATGGGTGGCGGCGATGATGCGCACATCCGCCTTGATGGGAATCCGCCCGCCGACGGTGGTGAACTCGCCCTGCTGAAGCACGCGCAAGAGCCGGGTCTGGGCCTCCAGCGGCATGTCGCCGATTTCGTCCAGGAAGAGTGTACCGCCTGCGGCCTGCTCGAAACGCCCGACACCGCGGGCCACGGCCCCCGTGAAAGCGCCCTTTTCATGGCCGAAGAGCTCGCTCTCGATCAGTTCGCGGGGAATCGCTGCCATGTTAACGGCGACGAATGGCCCGCGCCGGCGCTTGCCGTAGTCGTGCAACGCGCGGGCGGCCAGCTCCTTGCCCGTGCCGGATTCGCCGAAGATCATCACTGTCAGGTCGGTCGCCATCAATCGCGCCATGACGCGATAGATGTTCTGCATAGCGGGCGACCGACCGATGAGCGGCAGGGTTTCGGCGATCGCTGCCGGTTCCGTGGGCTCCGCCGGCTCGGCGCGGCTCAGCGCCCGCTGCACCAGGCCGATCAGTTCGTTGAGGTCGAAGGGCTTCGCGAGATAATCGAAGGCGCCGCGTTCAGCCGCGCGCACCGCCGTGAGCAGCGTGTTCTTGGCGCTCATGGCGATGATGCGCAGGTCCGGCCGGCGCTTGCGGATACTGGGGATGAGGTCGAGGCCATTGCCGTCGGGCATGACCACGTCGGTGATGACGAGGTCCCCCTCCCCATTGCCGATCCACTGCCAGAGGGTCGCGGCCTTGTCGGTGCTGCGAACCTGATAGCCCAACCGGCCGAGGGCCTGATCCAGGACGACGCGGATCGCGCGGTCGTCGTCGGCGACCAGTATGGTGGCTTCGCTCATGCCTGCTCCTCCTCCACGGCTTTCGGCAGGAGTACGCGGAACTGCGTGCGCCGCGGCTCGCTCGCAAGCTCGATCAGCCCACCGTGATCGGCCACCAGCTTCGCCACCAAGGCGAGGCCGAGGCCCTTGCCGCCCGGCTTGCCCGAGGCGAAGGGATCGAACAGGCAATGACGCAGGGCATCGGGTATGCCCGAGCCATTGTCCTGCACGGTGATCATCAGCGGGAGATAGCGCCGGCCGCCATCGGGCTCCGACAGCTTGAGGCCAACCTGATAGCGGGTCGAAAGGGTGATGACGCCGGTCCCCTCCTCCGTGGCCTCGGCGGCGTTCTTCACCAGATTGAGGAAGAGCTGCACCAGCAGGTCGCGATTGCCCAGCACCGCCGGCAAAGAGGGATCGTAGTCGCAGACGATGCGCCGCCGGCGGCCGAAGCCCGCCTCGGCGATCTTGCGGACATGGTCCAGCACCC